>JAREAJ010000044.1 GCA_029240395.1 Nitrososphaeraceae archaeon | reverse complement strand
TGACGAGATGCCGAATCTAGTGGCCAATCTCCAAGGTATCCTTGTTGGGCTAGGGATTTCAGGCTCTGGATCTCTATAAAGGGAAAAGAAACCTGGAGACAGCAGTTCGAATCTGCTCCGGGCTACTTTATTTTGTATATTTTTTTACTTAATTCCCTCTGTCCTCTATATTGCTGGGCCTGCCTTCTGAATCTCTTGTGGCATCTTGCCAAACTTTTCGAAATTTTTGATGAATAATCTTGCCAGCCTTCTCGCAGATGATTCGTACTTTATTCTGTCAGGCCATGTACTCTTTGGATCAAGGATTTCTGTTGGCACTCCGGGACATGTAACAGGAATTTCTAGATTAAATATACCATCGTTCACAAAATCTATCATATCCAAGCTTCCTGTGAGTGCTGCCCTCACCATTGCCCTTGTATAGGTCAAATTTATTCGCCTGCCTACACCATAAGGTCCTCCTGACCAGCCAGTATTAACCAGAAACACTCTTGTGTGATATTGGTCGATCTTGCGTCCAAGCATATCAGCGTACACTTTAGCGTGTAGAGGCATAAATGGAGCACCGAAGCACTGTGAAAAGGTCTCCTTTGGTTCAGTTATGCCCCTTTCCGTGCCGGCCAACTTGCTTGTGTAGCCAGACATAAAATGATACATAGCTGATTCTTTATTCAACTTTGCAATCGGAGGCATCACACCAAAGGCATCTGCAGTCAAAAAAATGATAACTCTTGGATGACCTGCAAGGCTTGGAATTATCGAATTGGGTATAAATTCAAGAGGATAAGCGGCACGGGTATTCTCTGTTAGGGTATCATCAGAAAAATCCGGCTCCCTTGTCCCATTTTTGACTACAACATTTTCCATAACAGTGCCAAACCTTATTGCATTCCAGATCTGCGGCTCGTTTTCTTTTTTCAAATTGATGCATTTGGCATAACACCCACCCTCAAAATTGAAAATATTACTATCAGACCAACCGTGTTCATCATCGCCTATCAATCTTCGTTCAGGATCTGCCGATAGTGTAGTTTTTCCTGTGCCTGACAAACCAAAAAACAATGCACTATTGCCATCCTTACCGACATTGGCTGAACAATGCATGGGAAAAACGCCCTTCTGTGGCAGAAGATAGTTTAGAGTAGAAAACATTGCCTTTTTTATCTCACCTGCATAAGAAGTCGAACCAATAAGGATAATTCTCTTATTGAAATTCAATATGATAAAGGTCTCTGCTCTTGTGCCTTCGGTCTCCGGCATCGCTCCAAAATCATTTACCGATAAAAGGGTAAACTCCGGATCGTGATTTTTGAGCTCCTTTTGGGTTGGCCTGATGAAGATTTGGTTCGCGAAGAGGCTATGCCATGCTTTATCAGTAATAACCCTTATGGCCAGTCTTGAGTCTGGATCAGCCCCAACAAAACCATCAAAAACGTAAAATTCTTTTCCCTGCACATGTTTTTTCATCCTATTAAAAACCTTGTCGAAGTTGCTTACGGAAATTGGATGATTTATCTTCCCCCAATCTATTTTATCATGGGTTGTTTCGTCGTCCACGATGTAGCGGTCATCTGGTGATCTCCCAGTAAATTTGCCGGTTTTAACTGAGAGTCCACCGGAAGAGGAAAGAGTGCCTTCCCCTTTCTGAATCGCAATCTCGATCAGCTGCGGCACGGGTAGATTTCTGTTGATCTTGCCAGGTCTGATATCCATCTCCTCAAGTTGCGACATGCTCCTACCCGGAG
This sequence comes from Nitrososphaeraceae archaeon, assembly GCA_029240395.1. Classification (GTDB taxonomy): domain Archaea; phylum Thermoproteota; class Nitrososphaeria; order Nitrososphaerales; family Nitrososphaeraceae; genus TH5893. The sequence goes on along the minus strand of JAREAJ010000044.1, from coordinate 4,615 downwards.
CAGCCTTGAGACTGTCATTCATTCCTTGTCTAAATACAATTTAATTGTATATTTAATTGATTTCCTATCTTTCTATAGAAGTCTGTTCCAAGGTTTGGCTGTGAGTACACTTAAAAATAATGCTTAGGCAGTTATCAAGTTAGTTAGTATACCTGCCGCTTGCTTTTGAATTTTTGCATCACAATATTGTGTTATAGCAAAAAGAGAGATAACATACCAACCAATAATCGGACTTTTTCTCTTTACAAGCTAAGTATCATGGTCTGGAGCGTGTCTACCACCAGCCTTGATCATAGTCGACAAATCAATGTTGAAAAATGTTTTTAGGATTCCGAGATAAGTTGTTACCGGTGGCGGAACTTCTTTTTCGCAAGCTACACCCGAGTTCCATGCATTTATCCAAATGATCATGCTGTGCAACATAGTGAGAAATCTGATATGTTTGCCTTGAACAACCTCCAGAGCATTAATGTATTTTTCGGACAACAGCCAAGATGCTGTAAAATCAATACAAGCAGTACCGTAAATCGCATTGATCTGTTCAGATAGGTTAGTAGCATAGCGGAATGGCTTTTTGCACACAAAGAATGGAAATTCAACCTTAGCAGGAATCATGAGTTCTAATGGCGACCAGATTGTTATAATTCGGGCTCCATCTGCTAGCTCACTTTCAAACCGTTTGGTCATATGACGAATGATCTTGACATCTGTGAACCAGAACAGTATTACGGTAGCATCGGAAATTTTCGTTTTTCTAATGTCTTGATTAAATATGTGAGCATTTTTGATATCCTTTACCCTGTTGCTGGCCTTAACTGCCAATGATTTTCTGATCTCAATTCCGATAGATTTTTTTACGTTAAATTCAGTTGCCGCTAGTCTTAGAGTGTTGTTCGTGCCACATCCCAAATGATAGAAGACGTCTGTACTTCTGAGCCGGGCAAATCTGAATAAGTTTCTTATTACGCTGTCCGGCAAAGAGACTGCTTCGCCCTTCAAAGCCGATTGTGGTAACGAAGAAAGGAAATGTTGTATGTTCAAGTAACGGTGACCATATGATGCAAGGTTATTTCTTTGTATATTTGATAGCCTTAAGAATTTATTGTCATGGAACTAGAGGGTCTCACCCTGTGATGATATGATACGTTCGGTTTAGTAACATGTTGTAGTAATATGTTGTACCAATATGCTTTAATGTTGTAAGCCATATGGACTCCAATGAATTTGGAAGTTCAACCGCTTGTTCACGCAGAGATAAGCGTAATTCCCATAATTTCGAGCAGAGGAGACAAAGAGAACGCTATCTCAGATTCGGGTATGAGCAAATACATAGCTAAGGCATTCGACGCTATTCGTAAAATAGAGGGACTCAATGTAGTGCTGACGTCTATGGGAACACATATTGAGACAAGAGATTTTGCAAAAATACTAAAGGCTATAGATGCTACTCACGATTCGCTGAAACAGGAAGGCAACGTAACGAGGATAATCTCTACAATTCGAATAGACGAAAGGAGAGATAAATCGGCGACTTTTGACGATAGGATAGGCTCGGTACAGAAAAAACTGCAGAAATAAGTTTCCCAAAGTCGACTATTCAAATCGCACAATCTAGGAATATAATAACTAGAAAATGGGAGGTTTTTCCTTCATCCTTCCCTTACCCATTTTCTGTGTGAAATACAGCGAATTCAGGGCTAACCCTGATCTCCACTTGCAGAACCGGTAATCATCAATTTCTTCTCTCCTATATTAGAGATGAGGTGAAATCTTCTTAATAGAGAACGCTAAGAAAAGGTTAATAGAATTTTTCTTTATTATTAATGTAGTATTTTCTTAAAGGATTATGAAGTAACCCATTTTATACTAGGCTGTCAAATTCCGCCTTTGGAAAGGACCGCTAACCGCTGGTCAGTCAGCATTTGTATACTACACTTCAATATACACAGTGTCATTTTCTACAGTAACCTTGTAAGACTCCAGACCATTTAATTTCTGAGGAAACCAAATCAAATTGCCTGTTGTAGCATCCCATTTAGCACCATGCCACGGACAGGTCAGCTCTTTTCCGTCAAGTTCACCTTCATGGAGTTCGGCGCCTGCATGGTTGCATATATTATTTATTGCATAGTAACTGCCATCTATATTTGCAACCAAAATCTCCTTTCCTCCTGCAGTCGCGTGGCTCATTTTTCCTTGCGGAATTTCCGAAGTTTTACCGACAACTACCTTGGCCATAATAAATTTATACAGATAAGGTAGCCATATTTAACTTTCATTATCGCGGATGAGGCTTGTAAAATGTTGTTTATCGTATTTTGTTAGGCTATAAATACCGCGTAGTAATTAACTAATCTGTTGTCTGCTACAGCCGCTATAGCTGAACTAAGAGGGAAATCCTTCGACAACTTCATTAACGCCATCAAATCACCAGCCTCAAAGAGGGGTTATATTAATTCCATCAAAAGATATCTTAACCATCTGAAGATTACTGACGCTGAAGAATTGCTAGTTAATAGTAACAATCCGCGGCTTATCGAATCCCAGACTATAGATTATATTATGACTCTTAGGAGTGACAACCTAGTTCAGTAGACTGCGCGGCATCCTCTGCTATAAATATTCAAAGCGCTGGACCTACTTGTATTTAAAGGTGTTGACTTACTACTAAGTATGCATATCAGACTGGGTGGTAATTTGCTACTGGCCCATGTCCAACCCATGGAATGTTAGGTTTGAAGAGCGGATGTGCAGGCGAAAGTTAGAAGAACATTAGCCTAAGAGTTCTTTGACTTCCTCAAGACATTATAATAGGTATTGCAATTGCTTTTGTAATGGTCAAGCAGCATCCAGATTGGTAACTTTTGTAAATGACATTATCGATCCATTCATTGGATTATTCTTGCCAGCAGGAGGTCTTGAAACGATGACTTTCAAAGTTACTAACCTTGCGGGTTCTACTACAGAGTTCAAATGTGGTGATTTGATATCCAACATAATTGACTTTTTAATCATTGCTCTGTATTCCTCGCATATAGACAACTATCAAGGTATAAGTTAGTCGAAGACAAAACAAAACTGTCCATCAGAAGAAAAGAAATAGTGAAATCAAGATTCTATTTAACAACACTTACTTTAAGAGAACCGCAGATGACTCAACCACAAATGAATAATGCCAAGGAGCGGTTGAGTCTGGGACCTCACCTGCGGGATGGGCAATAGTCTATGATTATTAGGCCCCACGATTATAGCACAAGATATCCTATAAAGATTATAACTTAACGGTGGAATAAAGTCAACCGTTATATGTTATAGATATCTCTACTGGGGTAATGAATAAAAATAAACAGACATCTGCTGTTATTGCAATTTCCTCCTTAATTGCAATAGCGGCATCTATTTCAGGATTGACAAACTTTGAAGCCTTTGGTCAACAACCTAATGCAACTAATGCCACGGCTACCATATCCAACCAAACAGGATCCGCAGCAGGTAACCAAACCAATACGATGGGCGTTCTAACCCAAGAAGACTTCAACACATTGACAGATAACCTCAATGCCGCACGTGAGGCCATTCAAGACAACGATCCTGCGGGAGCAGTTGGTGAGCTCGGCTCTGCAGAGACTGAACTAAATACACTTATCACGCAGGTCGGAGGGGAAGACAGTCCTGGCGGGCAACAGTTAGTTACAGTGCGGACTCATATTGACATGGCCGAAGAAGCATCAGGTAACAGCGATACCTTGAAAGCATCTCAGGGAATAAATGCGGCAGACACGGAGCTAGTTAAGATAACTCGCATCCTCCCAGCAGACGGCGACGAATAAAAAGAAAAAACACCAATCCTCTATTTTTGCTCGTGATGCAGCAATTAATTTTTTCTTAGCTCTAACCTTTTCCTTGAATTCCCTAGCTAGCTCTAAGAGCGCAGCATTCACAAAACAATCTTTCCGTGAAAAAATAGTATTCACATCTTCTGCAGTTTTTCCCGCCAGCTAAATAACCTACTATCTTTATTCTTATCTTATCAAATAAGAAAGGAGCAAGAAGAGGAAGAGCAGGGGTAAGGGTAAGAGGACTCGAATGAATTTTCATACATGTCCCCCTGGGCCCGCATTGCAGATACGCTAAGGAGGGTTAACGAACACCCTTTTTGATTTATTAGCGATTCACACTGGTAGCCCTATTCATTGTTTATATAACTTTATGATCTTCTAAAATGTTGTTTGTTACCCAGCATATATTGGAGTCTTACGCACATGAACATCCAAATTTCGAATAATATTTTGACAAAGCGGTTCAAAGACTGAAACGAATGCGATAGCTTAAATGGCCGTGAGGGAGCGCTTATTATTATCCCTCACACATAATTATAACAAGCTAAATCACATGAGTTCTGTTTTCAATGATGAATCCTTGCATATCGGAATAGACGACACGGATAGTCCTTTTGGGAAGTGTACAACACATTTGGCATTTAAAATTACAGAGTATGTCCTCGAAAGGACTGGTGCTAATTTTATTGATTATCCTTTGCTGATACGGCTAAACCCGAACATACCGTGGAAAACAAGGGGCAATGGAGCAGTTTGCCTTAGAATAAAATCGGACC
>JAREAJ010000043.1 GCA_029240395.1 Nitrososphaeraceae archaeon | reverse complement strand
AAATTGAGAAGAACGGTTACAATTATTTCGTTCACACCCAATTTGACCTTAAGTATTGCTGGCACAAGACTAAACATAGCTCCAAAAGCAATACCCGCGATCAAAACGATAATAACAGACGCTACAGGAATCATACCCACTACCGCAATCCCAACCAAAAGCCCACCCAGCGCACCCATATAGAGTTGGCCTTCAACGCCAATATTCCATAATTTGCATTTAAATGCGACAGCTACAGCAAGTCCCGCAATGAGCAGCGATATAGTCTTTACAAGGGTATCTGCAACCACACGAGTAGTTCCAAGTGATCCTTTAATGATTAAAGCGTATGCCTCCAAAGGATCCACACCAGCTGCGTAGAGTATAATTCCTCCGACAAGGAAGGCTAGTCCCCCAGAAAGGAACGGGACGATATGCTTGAAACTTATTCTCTTTCCTAGGACAAGGGTTGTAGTCAATCCAGCTTGTCACCCCACTTTCGAAAATTGTCATATGCAATATTCATTATTTTATTGATTTGCCTCCGCTACATAGCCTCCCATTAACGGGCCTATCTTATCGACGTCTACTGTTGCCCTTTCGAATACTCCCATTATCTTACCAGCGTATATCACTGCTACCCTATCGCTTACTAGAAGAATTTCATCCAGATCTAATGACAACAGCAAAACCCCTACTCCTGAGTCTCTTTGTTCAATAAGTTGTTTGTGGACATATTCCGCAGCACCAACGTCCAATCCTCGTGTAGGATTGTGAGCGATAAGCAATTTACGTTCCTTTGACAATTCTCTTCCAAGTACGATTTTTTGCAAGTTACCACCTGATAGATATCGTACTTTAATATCCAAACTGGGAGTTCTCACGTCAAAATTTTTAACTATCTCCTCTGCAAACCTTTTCATTTCATGTTTGTTTAAGAATATCTTGCTTGAGTACGGCCTGCTATACCACCTGTCTAGGATTAAGTTTTCAGCAATAGAGTACTCTAGAATAAGGCCCGTATTGAGCCGATCTTCAGGTATGTATGCTAGTCCCCATTCTCTGATTTGCTTAGGTGACATTCCTGTTATGTCGCGTCCATCAATTATTACCTGTCCACCCTGAAGCTTTCTCAAACCTGAAACAATCTCTGCCATTTCGCTTTGACCATTGCCATCGACGCCAGCGATTCCCAATATCTCACCCTTTGACACTGTTAGTGACAAGTCCTTAAGCGCTTGCACTCCAGAGTTATTCAATGCAAATACATTTTTGAGTTCCAGTGCTGTTGCAAGTCCAGCAGAAGCTTTAGCATTAGATGATTTCTGAATTCCCACATGAACCTCTTCTAGCCGATCGCCTGTGCCATGAGTCAGTGATCTTCCTATCATTAATTTTGCAAGTTCTGTTTCGGTTGTCTGTGCAGTCATCACAGTACCAATAGCTTTTCCGCCTCTTAGGACCGTTACACGTGTACTTGCCTCCATTACTTCTTTTAATTTGTGTGTGATGAATATTATCGAAAGCCCAGCCTTTACCATTGCCGATAATGTCGAAAACAGCGCCTTTTCTTCAACAGGGGTAAGCATTGAAGTAGGCTCATCAAGAATTAGAATATCGATGTCCCGGTAGAGTGCTTTTATTATCTCTACCCGTTGTTGTTCGCCCACAGATAGGTCACCTACAATCGCTTTCGGGTCGATTTTAAGACCGTACCTTTTGGACAATTCCAAAATCCTTTTTTCTGCCTCTGACGTCTTCAAGAGAATAGATCTCCCAGGAGGCTTTAGCCCGACAATAATGTTCTCGGTAACTGTATGGCTAGGTGTCAATAGGAAATGCTGATGAACCATTGCTATTCCAAGGCCTATGGCATCTAGTGGAGATTTTATGTCAACCCTTTTTCCTTTTACAATAATTTCTCCCGCTTCCGGTTTGTACAACCCATAGAGTACGCTCATCAAAGTTGTCTTTCCGGCGCCATTCTCTCCAAGAAGACCGTGGATTTCACCTCTAAAAAGATCGAAGTGCACATCGTTGTTGGCTATGACCTCGTTAAATCTGCACGTTATTCCGTTCATAGAAAGGACCGGTTGGTCGCCCTTCGTTTCGTCTGACCATGATTGTGAGGCGTTTAGGTCAGAAGGAGGTGGCGGAGCATGAGTAGGAGGGTCAACAGCCGAGTTTGTAAGAGGGGGAGAATCAGCATCAAACATGTTTAGCTAATTCCCCTTACAGCGAACGATACCAGATATTCGGATCGCTCCTTTGGAACAAAAATTAGGACGAAGCTTCTGTCCGCTCCGGAACTACGATCTTGCCACTTATTATGTCTTGGACGATTTGGTTAAGCCTCTGTTTCACATCAGTGGGAACCTTGCTATCGAGATTATAGAATGGTGCAATGAATACGATACCGTCACCGGAGGCACCTTTTGCACTCTCTAATCCAGGCTTATAAAGCTGGCCACTGAAATTACCATTCTGAACCATTCTTATTGCTCCGTCAAAGGCTTTTTCCATATCGAGTACAAAAGAGGTCAATACGGTGTCTGGAGCAAGATTATGTTGATCAGCCACGACCCCCAAGGCATAAATTCCCTTCTCCCTGGCCGCCTGAATTACTCCCTGTCCTGAAAGGTCTGCAACGTGAATGAGAAAATCGGCACCATTATTTATTAGCGAGACTCCAGCTTCTTTTCCTCGAGCAGGGTCAGTGAAAGTATCAATATATTGTCCTATTACCTTTATGTCAGGATTGATGGATCTGGCTCCCTGTTTATACCCTTCAAATATATTTATTATGTTAGGATATGCCTGACCACCCACAAAGCCAATCGTGCCTGTCTTTGACATCATAGCCGCCAAAGCTCCAAGGACATAGGATCCTTCTTGCTGCATTGGAAAGACGGATGCTACATTACTGCTGTTGGTAAGACCTGTAAAGACTACAAACTTTGTATCAGGATAGTCAGCGCTAACTCTCAAAGCTGGATCACCCCACTCAAACCCATGAGCGATAATAAGATCATTTCCTTGATCAGCGAAATCTCTTAAGGTTGGCTCTATATCGGGAATCGCAACATTCTCAACAGTTGTTAATTCCAAACCGTATTTTTCTTTCAAGGTCTGAGAGGCGTTATACGCTGTGGCACCCCATCCGCCGTCGCTGAATAATGCATCGGTTAATAATGCTACCCTAAGAGGTGCTGATTGTGCATAGGTATTGGAGGGGAATTGAAATGCATTGCTGAATCCCAGGATTAGTCCAGCTGATATCACAGAGGCGAAAATAGCACGCAAGGTTACACTTTGTTCCGAGTACATATTGTGGATAATCTTATGCATCCTATTATAGTTTGTCCCATAATTTGTATCAGAAACTTCAAAAACTTATTTTTTGCTTTTTTAGATTATAATTCTTTAACCTTAAATACTGACGTATGTAGGATAGATACCAGATACATTTTGCGGTCCCAAGCTCTTTTTTATGTTCAAATAAGGCAGAATTTTTACAGAGACTCACTTCAGCTTTTAAAGATATCTGACAAGATTAAACGCGAACCTGGAATAAATGAAGCCGCTGTGATAATGGGTACTAGGACCAATAAGCAAATCCTTTCCAAACTTGGCTTTCCTGAAGATAAAATTAAGCAAGCTAAGGAATCTGATTCAGTAATAGCTATCAAGGCACAGGACAAAAGATCATTAGACTCTGTCTTGACAAGGCTAGACAATTTACTTGAGGGAACCGACAAAATAATATCTGGCACTGGCAAAAGTGGTCAAACTTTGGATCTTGATTCCGTGATAATATCAATGCCTGATACCAATTTAGCTCTAATCTCTGTTCCTGGTGAATATGTTAAGGATATTTCTTTAAGGTTGATTGATGCTGGTATCCACCAGCAGATATTCAGTGACCATGTTCCTATTTCAGATGAGCTGGTAATAAAGAAACATGCTTCAGATAACGGCATTTTGATTTTAGGTCCAGGATCAGGAACCTCTATCATTAACGGCAAAGGCATAGGCTTTTCAAATATTATAAGAAATGGACCAGTCGGAATTGTGGCAGCAGCCGGCACTGGTCTCCAAGAAGTCTCCACACTATTAGATCGATCGGAAATAGGTGTTAAACATGGATTGGGAGTTGGTGGGAATGATCCCAAAGATGAGATAGGTGGAATAATGACCATAGAATCAATAAAAGCATTGGAAGCTTGTAAGGATATCACAATAATTGATATAGTATCAAAACCACCTTCTTCTCAGGTAAAAGAAAAAATTATTAATTATATTCTGAACAATGGGAAGAAAAATTATGTTCTAACTTTTATGGGCACAGCCGAAAAGATCAACTATCATGTTAAAGCACGAAAAGTAATGGAAGTAAATACTCTAACGTCTTCTGTATTAGCTGTTGCAAAGCAGTTGGGCAAAAAAACTATAGAGGAAATTTACATTCCCTCAATGACTTTACGCAAGAGGTTGGAAAAGGAATGGCAAAAGGTGCATAAGAATCAGAAATATCTAAGAGCGCTCCTCACAGGAGGAACGTTTACATATGAAGCTCAAGTAATTTTAAATGGAATTCCTCTAAAAGATATTTACTCTAACGTCCCTATTGTTGGTTCGCAAGCTTTGCCAAGCACATCAAAAAGTCATATGAATTCTATTATTGATCTAGGAGAAGAAGAATTTACCGAAGGAAGAGCCCATCCTATGATAGATCCAACGATAAGAAAATTAAGATTGCTTGACGAATCTATGGATTCAAAGGTAGCAGTAATAATGTTGGATTTTGTCCTAGGCTACGGGTCGAATTCTGATCCCGTTGGAGCGATTATAAACGAAATCAGGAATGCAAAAACGAACGCAGAGAGGCAAGGAAGGTATCTCAGCATAGTAGCATACGTCTGTGGTACTAAAAGAGATCCACAAAATTATGAGTCCAGTGTGCAGCTGCTGAAAAGGTCAGGTGTAATTGTCATGCCAACTAACGCTTTCGCAACAATCGCATCTGCAACAATAGCTTCTAGGGGCAGAATAGATTTGGAACAGATTTATTCTAAATACGTTGATTTAGGTGGCATCATTGAGTAAACATGATTTATTGAATTCGAAATTGAATGTTATAAATCTTGGTCTCGATATCTTCTTTCAGTCACTGCGGGATCAAAACGTTAATGCAATTCAAGTTGATTGGAGTAGGCCTTCTACAAAACTTGACAAGGAGAGTGAAGACATTCTCTCTAAAATACTTTAGAAAAAATCCAAAAAAGCATTTACGAGAATGATATCTAGATCTGATATGAAAAAAAATCATTTCTTGTTTACCTGTCAGTCGATAGGATACCGATTTTCACCACAAATATATTTGTCTTCGGCAAACAGCTATCTGGGCAAGGTCGTCAGCGTTTTTGATGCTACCATGAACATCAAAATGATTAACAACGAACTTTTAGTTGTTACACTAGGGAAAATTCGATCACCTATTACCTTGAATCTATTTCCTGCACACGATATAACCAGCGGATTTAAGGGGCTTGTGTCCTATGGGTCTAAATTAAGAAAACAAGATAATGAGACATTATTAATCGGCAAGCCTCTTCGTATAGATCTTAATAAATCTAGAATCTTCCAGAATAACTTTGAAAAACCTTGTTATAAAAATCTGAAAGGATTTGCAAAGGCATACAGCAGGATATTTGATACGCTATTGAAAACAGCCAGAAGAGGCTGTTTATTAGATCCTGATTTTACTACTAGCGGATTATTATCCAAAAGTTTAGCGCAAATACAACGCTACATACAGACTAAAGATAATAAAAAGTTCGTAGAGCAAATATCAAATACATTGATGGAATTTTGTGGGAAGGGACCAGGATATACTCCTTCTGGTGACGACTTCATGTGCGGTTATTGTGTCTTATTTAATAAATTAACAGATCTTTCAAGAGCTACTAACATAGTATTGCATGGTAAAAAGGTAGTTAATAGCACCACATGGATGAGTTCTAAGCTCATAGAGTATTACGAAAAATGCATCGTAGATGAGCAGATCCAGGAAATGATAAACTCCGTATCTACAGGAGATCCAGAAAAGTATATGTCACTTTTATGCCAAATCAGCTATAGAGGACATACATCAGGGGCTGATATTGGTATTGGCATGACTGCCGCACTCTATACAATTATTGACCAAAAGTTCCACACAGAATATCTTAGCATTTTTTATCTCTCAAGAGTCTTTAGTTGTTGCATTGGGAGGAAATGCCTTACTACGAAGTGGACAAAGTGGAAGCTTTGAAGAACAAGATGCAAATTTTCAACCTGCTGCAAGGAAAATAGCGGATTTGGTCCAGGACTATAGGGTAGTAGTAACTCATGGGAACGGACCTCAGGTAGGATATATCCTTCTGAAAAATGAGATTGCCAAGAAGTATGCACCCCCTTTTCCGATTGATGCATGTGGAGCACAAACCCAGGGTTGGATAGGCTATATGATCCAACAATCCTTAAAAAATATACTGGAGGAAAGAAAGGTGGATAAGGACGTTATTACTTTGATTACTAGAGTCAAGGTTGATAAGAGCGATCCCGCTTTTCAAAACCCAACTAAACCTATCGGTCCTTTTTTCAATGAAGGGCAGACCGAGTCGATAATGCGTGAAAGGCCTGATTGGACGTTAAAAGAATATGCAGGTAGAGGATTCAGGCGAGTAGTAGCATCTCCAAAGCCACTTCAGATCGTTGAATCACATGCAATTCGTACAATGGTTGATGCCGGATTCCTGGTGGTTGCATGCGGTGGAGGAGGCATTCCAGTGATAGAGAAGAATGGAACATTAACTGGAGTAGATGCAGTAGTAGATAAAGACCTTGCTAGTGAAAGAGTGGCAACTCTTATTGGTGCAACAAAATTAATACTTTTAACAGATGTGGATGGTCTATACGAAAACTATGGTAAGAGTAATCAACAGCTTGTTTCAAAGATAAGACTTAATGAAATTAATCGACTTAATATAACAGACTTGGAAGAAGGTGATATGGGTCCAAAAGTACGCGCCTCGATAGCATTTATACGGAACGGCGGTAAAGAAGCTATAATTGGTAATTTGAAAAGACTTTCAGAGTCACTAGACGGGAATGCTGGAACTCATTTTGTACCATGAATTTTCATGTCTTAATGAAGGCAAAACAGAAATTGGGATAAATCGAAGATGGACAATCCAATAAAAAATAGAGTAGAGAAAGCAAATAAAATTGCAACAGATAGAATTCTTAGATCAAGGCCGTTTTTGATCGATATAAAACCTGCCATTGAAGTCATGCCCAAAATGAAAAAGAATTCAATATTTCATTCTGGCCCTCCGATAGAATGGAAGAGGATGTGTGGTCCCATGAAAGGTGCAATAGTCGGTACAATGATCTACGAAGGATATGCTCAGGGCTGGACTGAAGCGGTGAAGATGATAGAAGATGGAGAAATTGAGTTTTCTCCAAATCACGATCATGACGCTGTTGGTCCTATGGCCGGTGTTATTTCTCCATCGATGCCAGTATTGATTGTGAAAAATGAAACCTATGGAAACATATGTTATGGCCGTTTTGTG
>JAREAJ010000042.1 GCA_029240395.1 Nitrososphaeraceae archaeon | reverse complement strand
CACCCTCTGAGGGTTGCCCTCATTCTAACAGAGGAGCTCCACGATTATGACACAGACCTTATTTGTGCAGCGATCCTTCATGATTCTTTGGGTATAGATAGTAAGCCTAGTGACTCTGAAGATACTTTGGAAAGAAAGAAAGACTCAATAGAAGCACGACTAAGAAACGAGTTTGGAGGAAGAGTGTATAGTATAGTAAGCACGCTAGCAAAACCATCGTCTAAAAGCGAAGAAAAAGAGAGGGTTTTAGGAGAATATTTTAAGAATATTGCTAGCGGTTCACAAGATGTCCGGTACATAAAGCTTGCCGATCGTCTGGACAACATCAGGGGCCTGAAAAACGCTATGCAGAAAGATAAGGTGCAGCGTTATAAGGAGGAGACGCAAAAGTATGTCGTTCCAATAGCTGAAAAAACAGATGAGAAGCTTGTATTCAAGTTATCGGTTGCTTTGTATGAACTCAAATGAGAGAAATGATTTTGACGAACATTGGTCTGTTTTTCTTGTCATGAGCCCTCAGTTTTGTGATTGAAAATCTGGACTATTCCTACAAAATGGGAACATCAAGTGATTTTGTTGGCTGAGAACTCCATATTACAACTAAATATAGTCTAGTTAGCTATTTCGTAGTTTTCCTGGTAGAGAGGATATAAATGCTGTATGACCCCACCATTTTTAGGCTTAATCATAACTGAGATTTCTCTTTTAATACTAGCAAAAGTCTTTTAAACTATCAACATTTAGCCATTACACACTATGAAATCTTCGCAGCAATTCCGCAGTTCCGTAAAAGAAGATGGCAGGGTATGGCGTTATTTTTGCATAGTTTTGCATTTCTAAGATTTTTTATTTCATACTTTAATAGGCGCTACTTTTTATTTCATCTCACATAGACAATATTTGAGAAGAATTCTCGTCTTGTACTACGCGTGGGCTAGCCGGTACCCTTCTTTTTTATTGCATTCTTGATTGCGCAAACATTCTGTGGGGGAAAAACGTACTAATTTCCACCCAAACAAAAAAATATTTCTGAAGACGGCGCCGAAATAACTTCAGATAGGTCGCACATTGTGGATACTTGCAAACATCTCAAGAATTTCTTTTTATGCACTTACCTTCCCTGTTCTTGGTATGACTTCTCAAATGTGTTATGCATCCGATTAAACGATGTTCCGTACATCCACAAATTACACAATATTTTTTCTTGAGATTCCTAGTCATTAGCATTGCCCTCGATTAGTCGGACTTTCACGGACTGAAGTGGAACAGCGTTATATAAATGTCCTCAGTTCAATCTCAAATCCGAGTGGCAATTGCTTCGCTTTGTTCCTGATTCCTTAATTAGACAAGGCGTACCGTTCATCATCATTCGCATAGATTAGTAGAGTGGTCTGGCGGGTCGGTAAACGAACCCAGCCGTCCTTAAATAGGAAGACAAATACTAGTACGCTGTAATAGATTTGAAAGGAACTTGCAACCGATGTGGAATGGCAAACGTCGAGGTTGTACGTTCAAAATCAGATAAAGATAAAGAAATGAACTTGTGTAACCAATGCAGGCCAGAAGACGGTGCCTATGGATACTAGCTAAATGCTTACCATTATCTGAACTCGATTTAAAAGTAGTAGAGATTCCTATTCAAAGAGTCCTGATGTACCTATTCTACTGGGTGGCAAGGTCCCCCTCATGCGGTTAAAAGATTCCCGAATGGCAACTGCATTCTAGATAGGAGCAAATCCGTGATAATAGGGTATTTGCATAAACTCTTCTTTGGGGGCCATTTCTGCTAATGATATCAAATTTCCCTCAGGATCTTGTATAATAGCATGTTTTCCAAATGATTCGTTTTTGAGGTTCTTGAAGAATTTAACATTCTTCGCTTTAAGCTCGTTACATACGGCTTCCAGGTCGCTTACGTTAAATCCTATCAAAGCATTTGGAATCCTCGCACTACTTTGGTTTTCACTGGTGTTTACCTTCCTCCTCTTTTTGATAGGATGCAGCGCTAGAACGGTGCCTTGTTTCAGAAACTCTACCCAGTCCTCTGATTCCTGCTTTTTTTCCATTCCTAGCACATTGGTATAAAAATCAATGGATTTGTTCATGTCTTGAACAAGAAGAATAACTGCGTTTATTCGCCTGAACATTCGGATCAAGTAACTATAGGGAATGTTTAGTATAAAAACTCTAAGACATACATACAGGACATGGACTTTTTTACTGTATGAAGACAGACACACCGTCACTCCTTTTCATCTAGACCCAGGATCTAGTTGGTCATTAACAGCAGTATCCACGAGTGGAGCCCCTCGCCCACTTTGCTCGACAAGTCCTTTGGTTGAAGGTCTAATGTTTCCAAACATCCTTTACCTTAGGTTTACCATCTGCACCAATGGTCACGGTAGCCATAGTAGTAAGGAAACCTTCTCACATCCGAGGGCTTCATTGTTCAAACAGTTCTAAATATTCGATTCAACGTATCTTCTACTTCCACAAATTCTCTGTCTATATCAAATCTAGCTAAAGTTCCACGGGTCTACACATGTTTCGCCAGAGGTATGTAATAGCTATTACATAATATACGCCTTCTTACATATCAGTAACACTTATTACTGATCTGACCTAACATATGGATCTAATGTACTCCAGTCCCGTATCTGTACCCTTTGCAATACGAGAAGTATTATCGTCTAATCCTCTTTACTTCCAAGCGATTCAGCTGGGAATTGCCAATTACACTGCACTCGCGCAAAGAATAAGGCCCGAAGTTGAAAGAATAACAACATCAAGAGTTAATGTTGGGACGATAGTAGTCGCTATAAAGCGATTTGCTGATTCGTTGCGCGAAGAACAACGACAGGATGGTAACCTGATCGGCAATTCTAGTAGCCATTTTGGGGAAGGCACACGAATGTCGTTGACCGGCAGCATTATCGATGTGGATTTTGATGATAGGGATTTCGAGCAGCTTTCTAACATCTTAGATGAGATGATTGAAAAAGACAACCAAAGCAGCCCCTTCTATTATAATCTTTTTCAAACTAATAAGCAGCTTCGATTATTCGCCGAAGATGTCACAGAAATTAGGAATATACTTTCTCTGGCGTCTCAGAAGTTCGCCGGGAGGATGAGAGCTGGTCTTTCAAAGATAACAATCACGCTTCCATCACCTGTAGGCGCAAAGTCTAATGAAGGCATACAGAAAGATCCGTATAATCTTTTATCTGTCGTCTCCGACGTCCTTTACAAAAATCAAATAAGACTGCGTGATGCCTTTTTTACCCCCAATGAAATTGTGCTCATACTTAACGAAAAAGACGCTGCTAGGGCGTACGAGTTGCTAAGAGCGAAAATAGTTACAAAAGTCAAAGAAGCTCCATGAGTTGGTGTGATTGTGTGTGTTCAGATATGACTTGCAATTCCAGCTTATGCTCTCCAAATTCACACATGATATTTTTGCGTTAATTTTTTACCGGGCGTAGCTATTGGATAACTTGAGTGAGGACATCGTCACTCATAAGTTTCCCAAGCTGAATCCGTAACTGAAGGCTGAACAGTTCCATTGGGACTGAACAGAAAAGTGGGGTTCATATTCGTCTTACTTGCTTGATAAAGCATAATATTCTTGTTCCACCTCCCTAAGTAATATATCCCCGTTGATTTGTCCTCCGGACTTCAGCATAGCTGCGATTGAAGCTCCTCCAGCGCCAACACCTTCTTTCACATAACCCCTTGCAAAAGCCTGCAAGCCAGGATATGACGAATACGCTAGATGTGGATCGGATTTATAGATACGAATATCTGCAGATATTGTTTTAACGAGTTTTGCAAGATTTGAAGATCTATCCTCTGCTACGTAAGCCGTGGTACCTATACAGATTCTTTCAAGAGGACAGTCCATTGATTTGAGCACCGCGAGTACTGATGCCATTTGAGTTCCTCCCGCGAGGATCACATGAGCATTGCTAGAAGTGAGCCTAAGAATGCCATTTACTATCCCCGCTACCGATGGAACCATGGGATCGCCCAAAATTGAGACAGCTTTAAGCGGGTCTCCTTGTAAGCCTCCGAATGAGATATTTGCATTTTTCATGCCTTCTAAAACTATTTGATTTTTTAAATCGTGAGGATTTTGGGGCATGCTACTGCTAGTCTTATTTTTAGCATCTATCCCAAGTGCTGTCAAAATCCCGAGCGCAGTAGTAGTGCCACCTGGTATACTCTCGCCGATTATTACAGTACTATTTGTCCGTGCGAGCTGACTTCCCAGAATAACTCCATATTCATAAGCCTTTTTGACATCGCCAATATTCAGGCCAATTCCAGATCGTATGTTATTGCCGGGTGGTAGGTTAAATGAAATATGAGGTATAGAAGGCTTTATTTTTGAACCTGCTTCCACTACAAAAAATGGAATACCTGACAACCTAAGAGCCGCACGTGTAATTATAGCAGGTGTCGGCTTACCATCAGGGGTTACGGGAACTTTATCTATGCATTTACAATGTCCGTAATATAGGAATTCAGCATCTGCTGGAGATGTAAACCGTAGTAGTAATGGATTGGCTCCTGCAAAGGTGATCTGTGGGATCTCACACGTAGCCGTATATGAAATTACGCAGACAAAGACAGGGTTTACCATTGGAAACGAGGCTAACTCCTTCATTGCCTGAAAGGATGAGAGCTCACCTACGGGTACAATATCTTGAAAAACTGATGGAGACACTTGATGTTGGCGGGAATAGTTGTTATAAATATATTATTTTTATCAACTGACTTGTGCTTGTTGGCGTTCAACAGTCTAATATCTGTCCTGCTGTTATTAATTGGATTTGTACACAAAGATTAATTTTTATTTATTATAGGAACATTTGCTTAATATACTGGGGAGAAAGAGAAAGGGCATAAACCGTGGGCAGGTACTTTGATCCTCATATTCACATGTACTCCCGAACGACCGATGATTATGATAAGATGTCTAAGGCAGGCATTGAAGTCATAGTTCAGCCTTCGTTTTGGCTTGGCGCGCCAAGAAGATTTGTGGGTACATTCGAAGACTATTGGGAGCACATGATCACATTTGAAACAGTTAGAGCCAAAGAGTTTGGGATAGAGCAGTTTGTATGCATTTCGGTGAACCCAAAAGAGGCTGCAGAAAGACCACTGGCCTTAGATGCTTTGCAAGCGATGGTTAGCAATGGCTACTTAGACAGAGAAAGGGTGGTTGCCATAGGCGAAATAGGCTACAATTTGATTAACGACTTGGAAGATGAAATTTTTAGAAAACAAATGGACATCGCTTCGGAGAAAAATATGCTCATGACCATTCACTTACCCCATAATAACAAGCCGGAAGGGATGAGAAGAATTGAGAAAATACTTCAGGAAACTAGCAGTAGAAAGTATGATAGAAGAAGAATATTGGTGGATCATAACGTCGAAGAAACCGTAGACCAGACTCTGGAACTGGGGATGTGGGTCGGTTTGTCGGTTTATCCTTTTACTAAACTTTCTCCAGAAAGGGCCATGAAGATAATAAAAAAACACGGGACGGAACGGATAATGGTACATAGCGCAGCTGATTGGGGAATTTCTGACCCGCTCAGTGTCCCGTTGGTTGCCAGGGAAATGAGAAGGTCAGGGGAGTTTGATACAAAGGCGATTGAAAAGGTCACTCTGTATAATCCCTATGAGTTTTTCAAACAGTCCACTAAATTTACGTGGAAACCTTAGACATAATTATATCCGTATCTTGCATATATGCTCTGCAATTGGCGAGTTTAACTTGGGTGTGCTGTGTACTCATTCGGGGCTTATGGATTGGATCTCCTCATTGTATTTAGTGGGTGTGTTTCTTCTTACCCCAGCCAAATCCCCGTACTGAAAATGTTCGGTAACTAGATGTCTTTGTCTAGCTCCAAAGCTGTTGAACTCCCTATTACAGGCGGGACACTTATTCGCGCTGGACAGATTATATGATGTGGGGATACCCAAATTGTTCACTGCTAATTTACTATGGTAATATTATAGATTAATGTTTCCCCGGTATGCCGCTAATACCTGATCCAACGTCAGTAAAGGATTACAGCGCTCCATGAGGTACATCATTTCATATGCTAGATGAGGCATTAATAATAAAGATACTATGAGAGTATGGATCAGAGAAATGAAAAATAAAATGCTCCTTGCATTCGCCACAATAATCTTAGGTTCGACAAATTTATCTTACCCTGGCTACGCTTATCTTGAGCGTTGCAAGCTTTATAGTTCGCGGCGTGTATAGAATCAAACTCAAGTGAAAGTATAGATGAAAGAAGCAAGAATATGGTTTGCAGGTGATACTAATGATAATATTGTGGCGTGAACCGTGGTTAAAGCCACTGTCTGACCTTGACATTGGGGGGAATCTCTGCAACCTATGTCGGAATGGCTTCCGCGATTTGGAATTTGTAA
>JAREAJ010000041.1 GCA_029240395.1 Nitrososphaeraceae archaeon | reverse complement strand
AAGGAATCGATTCGCAGAACGTCAGAATCGAGTACAATCCAAACAGGCCTGATTTTTCGTCTCAATACGGAATTGTGCGAGCGCTTAAAGGGTTACTTGGGATTGAAGTTGGACTGCCAAATTTTCAATTAACCAAAAGCAACAGATATGTTATAAAAGTAGATGAGAGCATCAAACGCCTGCGTCCTCATATTGTATCTCTTGTGGCTACGAGAAAGCAACACTTAGCTGATGAAGAAATCAGGGACCTGATTGGGATGCAGGAGGACCTTCATAATGGAATAGGTAGACGCAGAAAAAAAGCTTCAATAGGCATGCATGACCTAGACAAAATTAGTTTCCCTCTCGCATATACTTCTGTAGATAAGAATTTTTCTTTTGCCCCTCTTGGTAAAGAAGAAAACTACACAATAGTACAAATCCTAGAGGAGTTGGAGACAGGATTAGAATATGGACATATGGTAAAGGATAAAGAAAGGTATCCAATAATTGTTGACTCGAATAATACTGTTCTATCCTTTCCGCCGATTGTAAATAGCAATGCAACTAAGATAAGTACAGATGTAAAAAATATTTTCGTAGAAATTACAGCAAATAACAAACGTACGGCACAAGACACAATAGCCATCATAGCGATGAATCTCTTTGATGCCGGGTTTAATATTCAACCGGTAATCATTTACGATTCTATAACTGAAAACAAGGAATTGACACCACTCATGGAACCTACAGCTATTCAGGTCGATCCTAATTACATAAATCAAGTAATAGGGTTGAACCTCAATACTAAAGAAATCACCTCCTGTATACTAAAGAGTAGACTTGGAGTAGTACACAATAGCGCTAAAAATGGTAGGATAATGTGCACAGTTCCTAGATACAGAACAGATATTTTTCATCAAATAGACATAGTTGAAGAAGCTGTAGTTGGATACGGCGTCTTTAACCTACAACCCACATTGCCTTGGTCTAAGACCCCTGGCAAAAAAAGCGACCTTACATTGTTGTTCAATGCCGTCAGAGAAATCTTGACAGGGTTGGGGTTGCTTGAGGTATTAAGCTTCAGCTTGATTGGAAAAAAAGTAGAGTATGAATTAGTGGGATTGAAAGACAATATTAAGCAGGCTATTATTGTAGAGGGCACAAAAAGCACGGAATATGAGGTCCTAAGAGAGTCATTGATCCCGTCTCTATTATACACTTTATCTCATAACATACATGAAGTTTATCCTCAGAAGATCTTTGAGATTGGCAAGGTTTTCACCTTAACGGGATTCACAAAGGAACACTGGAATATGGGGGCTGCGATTGCTCATAATTTGGCAACCTACACAGAAGCCAAATCAGTTTTGCAAGAGTTGCTCAACGAATGCTTCAGACCACAGCAAACAATAACCATATCCACTCCAGCAACAAATAATGACATGTACATAGATGGAAGATGCGCAAATATTTTATCAAACGAAAAAGAAGTGGGGGTAATAGGAGAAATTGCCCCATTATGTCTAGAAAACTTCAAACTGAGGGTCCCTGTGGTTACGTTTGAACTGAATATGTCTTACCTTCTGTCGAAAAACTAGAACGCCAAAAAAAGGAATAAGAAAAACCACATTTAGTTGAGGATCCTTCTTTCACAACGAACTTTATATTTACGATACGCTGTATTTAACTCGCCTATAAAAATGCGGTAAAAGCACCCCGTTATAGAGAGTACACGAGGAGGAATACACGTAGAGTGTATGGCTACCTGTGATCTCGTGTGGGTCAGAGGCGGGGCACAAACTGTCCATATCATAAAGCATAGGAAGATATGCGGCTCTTTATATTTCAGTTTATCCAATGAAGTCCATGATAATTCCACTAATTGGCGATCCTAGTTCCATTTTTAAGCCCATCAGAGAAAATCGTTCTTACCCCGGTACAGTAATCGATACCCGAAATAGAGAAAAAAGCAACAGTAGTAATCTGTCTGCCGACGATAATTCATTTTTTCGTGCATGCTCTGCAGTCCGCCTGAGCATTATCGTTCTATTTTCTTCAGTCGGATTATTAATAATATTAGCTTACCCTGTTTATGCTCAGGATTCTCAGGGCAGGGAAAACGAAGAGAAACAATTGGAACCGCCCGGAAACGTGAGCGTCCCCTCCGATCAAGAAGATATAGTGCTAAACACAACTTCAACAAATATTCCGGTAATTGAACAGCTTTCCGATAAGGGAACTTATAAGGTGCAGTTGAGATGGGGTCAGCCTCCTTCTCTGCTTCCAGAGAATGGCTTTGATATGGAAATTGTATTTCTAAACGCATCTGCTCCGCCTGCATCACCCCAAACATTCCCAATGACGGAGACAAATGAAACAGGGGGTCCAACTACAATGGGAGCAACAGGATATACAAATCCTTCTTTGATTGAACGGATGGTTCCAATAAAAAGTTATGATATTGCTGTCTATTCTGATGATGGGCGAGAACTCTGGAAAAAGGAAAATCAAGCAGTGCAAGGCGGAAGAGCATATGAACGGGTTACACTCGAAAAACCATATACTGGTAATATAACAGTCAGCATTTTCAACATAAAAGGCACAGGGGGGATATCTGGGACAATAGCTGATCCCTTGTCTGAAGCATCCAGCAATGTGACCAGTCCTTCTAGTGGTAATGGGAATGGTGAAAACGGTAAACAAGCGTCTGAATCCGTTAAATTTAGTGCGAGAGTTATCGGAACAAACCCTTGACAGAGCAATATAATAAAGCCCAGTCAAAGCTTTTTAGCTGGCTAATACTCTGACTATGGATATTGACACGAACCTATTTGCAAAAATCTTTGCTCTTGCTAGATTGTCATATAGCTTCTTCAGATATGTATTTTATATAGAAACCATTAAATCGGATGTTCAAAAATAGCTATTGAAAACAGATTGGCTGACATTATTTCATGGGATAAGGCAATTGGTAAGAAAGTAAAGGCAAGTGACGATAAGGATCTTGGCAAAATTCAGAGTATAACTAAGGATTACATTCAAACAAAGGAAGGTTTAGTCTCTAAGAATTACTATTTCGTTCCAAAGTACTATATCCAAGGCTATGATGGCGACAATTTGTGGGTTTCCCTTACAAAGGACGAGGTCAAATCCCGGTTCGAAAAGGAGAAGGAACCGCATCCAACAGAATTTGAGACGCCAGAATATAATCAGAGACGATCCGAGGTAACGAAACAATACCCTGATTTTGACAGCAACATACCGACCTATACGGTTTCGCAGACTCCACGCAGCGGCGGTAGCGGCAATGCATCCTCCAGCTCTTCAGGGGAATCACAAGACAGCGTTGGAATGCCATGGGAGAAGATCCTTGACAAAAAAGTAAAGTCAAGTGACGACGAGGACATGGGCAAGGTGCAAAGTGTTGCTAGCAACTACGTTGAAGTAACCGAAGGAATGGTGAGTAAAAAGCGCTATTTCATTCCAAAGTACTATATTGAAGGCTATGACGGAGAAAATCTTCATTCGTCTCTGACAAAAGATGAAATAAAAAATCGCTACCAGCGTGAAGCTCCGCCTTCTGAGTCGGAGTTCCGTTCGCAAGAATATGAGGAAAGGAAGCGAAAAGTAGATTCTGCTCATCCTCAATTTCTTCATGGCGTACCGTTCATGGCTCGCGAACCTGGAGTTACCCTTCAAGATGATAAGGGCAAATCCCTTGATATCCCCTGGGAAGAAGTCATTCACAAACACGTTAGAACAATTGATGATGCAGATATAGGAGATGTAGAAAGAGTGGGAAACGAGTTTATAGTTGTCAGACAAGGGGTTGCAAAAGTACATATCTATTACATTCCAAAGCCTTTCATCTATAATTATGACGGAAGTTATTTGTACATCAGTTCTCCAAGTGGTTTGGTAAGTGATAAATTTGAAAGGGAGACGGAGCCAACTCCAGAGGAGATCCGAGCACTTGCAAGAGAAGCGCCTGGGGCGAATAAAAAGGCTGAAAAGAGTCAGCAAGGAGATACGTCCACTTTTGAGGAGGGTGCTCCAGGAACCGAAACTGGAAGAAGAGACGATCCCTTGACATCATACAGAGAAAAAGAACCAATGACTCCTGCAAAAATAAAGGAACATGAACCCACAGCAGTCAAAAGAGAAATGACTGAAAGAATTGTGGAACCAGGTCAGGAAGGAAGGGACACCAGTGAGGCAGCAGAATTAGCAAGAAAAAAAGGAATGGCTAAGGGCATTGCAGGCGCAGAGGACACTAGCAGCGAATCCGAACATGGTTCTGCGGGTACAAACAAATAACCGTTAGGCTCCAGACGGGCCTATTATCTTTTTAACCAGCATAACACAATCTAAATACAGCCGTATGCCTTACCAGAATGGTTGACTTATGACTAAATTCGATGGAATTAAAGGTCAGGAATTGTTGGACGTAGAAGAAGATCCCATGGAAATTACGTTCATCTTCAAAGATAACCGTTTTCTATTTGTCAAGATAGAAAATGGAAATCTGGTAACAGAATCAGTCCCAGAATAATAAAGCACATTCATTACACTTCTAATGACACATTCAAGAAATTTCAAGAATGTAATTAAGAAGAGTACATGAAAAGGATTGTTAAGCTCTAGGCAGCAGTTTTGAGATTATCTGACTGAATTTCAACGTACACTTCATTATCCTTTTCCACAACGGAATACATAGTCAGGTCACCGGATTCCCTCCAAGCAGCCGTTTGCTCCATCCAACGCGAGTCCCTCTTCCATGACTTCATATTAACAAGTTTTCCTGTGAAAATGTCAAATTCATATCCGTGCATGTAACAAATAATATTATCACCCTTTATTTCTCCTTTGGATAGCGACGCGCCTCTATGAGGACACGAATTATTACATGCAAATAATACACCCTTATGCCTAACTACTAAAACATCTGTCTTATCAACAGGAAATGCCCTCATTGAATTCTCTGTAATATCGCTACTTTTGCAAATTTTATAGAGCATAGCTTGTAAATGAATGGAAAATAATGGGAAAGGTTTTATAAATTGTGACAGCTAATTCGTTGCAACACAGCAGCTATCTTTAATGCATAATTTTTGTCGACTATACCCCACCCTATACCTCGTGACCAGTTTATATGTAGAAAATATACAATAGCTAGACGTTGATGCTAAGAGCCGATGCATTGAAATCTGCTGACTATATCGGAAAGAGTGTCACAATAAGGGGATGGGTATATAGATTACGCAAACAGAAGGAAAATACATTTCTAATCGTGCGCGACGACAGAGGCGGAGTAATTCAGAGCGTACTTCCTACTAGCATTGTGCCGGCTAACTTGACAATTGAATCGTCGGTCCAAATCACCGGAGTATTGAACAGAGATAAAAGAGCCCCAGAGGGAGGATATGAAATTAGGGGAAATAATATTAAGATTTTCAATATAGCGGATTCAGATTACCCGATAGGTGAATTTCAAAGCGTCGATCTTCTCTTGGATAATCGACATTTAGCCTTAAGAGCAAGAAAAATGGTAGCAATTGCAAAGATCCGTGCTTCCGTACTAAAACTCGCACGTAATTGGTTTATTATGAATGATTGGATGGAGATTACCGCTCCTATCATTGTGAAGGGAGCAGTTGAAGGAGGAGCCACGCTTTTTAAAATAAATTATTTTGGCAATGACTATGCCTATCTATCACAAAGTGCACAGCTTTATCTTGAAGCCATGGTTTTCAGTTTAGGGCGTGTGTGGAGTATGACTCCATCCTTCAGAGCAGAGAGCTCAAGAACTGTTAGGCATCTCTCTGAATTTACACATTTAGAAGCTGAAGCTCCTTGGGTAGAGCTCGAAGATGTATTAAAGGTACAAGAGGAACTTATTTCTGAAATTATAAAAAATATCATAGTGGAGAGACAGGCAGAATTTGCCCTCTTAAAAAGAGACATTTCTACACTTGATAAAATAAAACCGCCCTTTGAAAGAATTTCCTATGAAAAAGCAATTGATTACTTGCGCTCAATCGATTTTACTGTTCTAGACAAAGATGGGAGAAATCGGAAAATAGAGTTGGGAGACGACCTTAACATTGACTCAGAGCGCGAACTAACAAAAGAAGCCTTACAACCTAAATTTATAGTTGGTTATCCTTTAAAAGTGAAGCCCTTCTACATCAAAGAAGATCCTCAGAATGTGGGGTATGGTCTGGCTGTGGATATGCTTGCCCCTGATGGTTTTGGGGAGATTACAAGTGGGGGGATGAGGGAGGATAATAACCAAGTTCTTACAACAAGAATGCAGAAAGAGGGATTAGACATCAATAACTATCAATGGTACTTGGACCTAAGAAGATACGGATCAGTCCCACACGGAGGTTTTGGTCTTGGAATAGAACGCCTAATAAGATGGATTATCAGAATTGACGATATTAAAGACGCCGTTTTATTTCCTCGTACCATGTCGAGGGTTAGTCCTTGAGGCTAGTATAAAAATAGCAATGGTAATGATTTCTCTAAATAGAAACACAAGCCTGTCCTTAAGCAGCAATAATGCAGGTAATAACAAAGAAGCAAATCCACCTTATCTGAAAGGCGAATAACTTGTCTTAGCAGGTTTAAATTAAGGGCATTGAAAATAAATTGGATGTCCGAACAGCCGAGGGTTGGAGCTGAATCTCTATTCTTTGAACTCGCCGGCGAATTGCGTCAGTCCATTCTAATACGATTGAAACTAAATAATTATCGTCTCTCTAAACTTGCTTCAGAAATTGATGCCACAATGCAGGAGGCACATAGAAACATCACACGGCTAGTTGACTTTGGACTAGTTCATAAATACAATGATGGTGACTTTGCGTTAACGCCCTATGGAAAAGTAATTGTATCTCTTATTCCTACGTATGCTTTCCTGTCAACACAAAAGGAATATTTTCTCGATCATGGTCTAGGAGACCTGCCCTCAAAATTTATTCAACGGATAGGTTCGTTTCAGGGATGCGAGGTTGTGCATGGAGTCATGCCCATTATTCAAAGATGGAAAACACTTTACGATGAATCGAATCTTTATATAAAGGAGATAATGGCTCAAGTCCCTTTGGACCTAATTGAAACCCTAGGCGCAAAGGTATCATCTGGTGTTAAGTTCTCCTATATTTTTCCTCGTAACCCAATAATCCCCAAAGGGAGGAGAAAAATATTGCAGAAAATTGGATGGCAGAAATTACTTACCCAGGGTCTTGTTGAAAGACGTATGGTCAAATCTGTAAGTGTCATGACAATTTTTAACGAAAAACATTCATGTGTGATATTTCCTAATTTAAAGGGCGAACCTGACTTGAATGTGATGTTTTATGGCGATAGTTACCAATTTCATGATTGGTGCGAAGACTTTTTTACATACCAATGGGAAAAGGCTGGTCCATTCGAAGAGAGCAAACTAAGTCACGAAATATGATGATTGTTATCATAATGTTACTTGCTGGCCCATTTATCAACTGTCAAGCTGGCCGGCATTGTCCTATCATGTAACTTCCCTTGATTTTACCTACCACCTACATCCAACCTACCTATCTCATTATCTTTTTATAGTTCGGCAATTTTATAGAACAACAATGCCACAGGCTTTCGTATTGATGAATGCCGAGTTAGGAAGCGAGGATTCAATTGTGCAGGACTTGAAAAAACTAGATGGTGTGAAGGAAGTATTCCAAGTTTATGGGGTTTATGATATCGTGGCACAGCTGGAGGCTGATACTATGGAGAAAGTTAAAGAGACAATCACTTGGAAACTTCGAAAGTTAAATGGCGTCAAATCAACTTTGACTATGATAGTAATGTCTTAACAATTACAATCTATTGTTATAATGGATATAAGCTGATTGCCTGGTATTTTCCTTGCTACTACACGGCTACATTGCAAACTTTAATGAGGGTGGAAATTCTTCCTTAGTAGTATGTTTAAACTAGATTTCTTCAAAAGAAAGAAAAAAGAAGAAGAAGATAAAGGATTGATCAAGTGCAAACATTGCGACATGAAATTTCAAGACAAAGAAAGGATGAAAAGACACATTCGAAAAGCGCACACCGAAAAAGGAAGTGATATGCCAAATACTAATCCCTTTGGGGGTTCGTAATTTCTC
>JAREAJ010000040.1 GCA_029240395.1 Nitrososphaeraceae archaeon | reverse complement strand
TCCCGAGTACATCCACATACTGTCCCAGCTGAAAAACATCGTTAATTCGAATGTCTTTGCCAAACAGACTCTTGACGTACTCAAATTTTTTCTGGTTGTCATTACCTGATACGGCTATCTCAAACACAAATGGTCTCTTCTGAGGTAGGTTCGCATCTCTAGGAACCACACTAACGATCGCCATAATGCTATCTATAGCGGACAAGCTCGCTTCTGCTATAGCAAGAACGTCTTCTTTATACTTTAGATCTGTCTTACGTAAAAGTTCTTTTGGGGCATCTTTAGAGTAAACATCGAACCCCACATACCTGCCGTTAACGCCTCTCTTATATCCACGAATGCCTACAACCCGAATAGGTGGCGTCGCTATAACTGTGGAGGGATTCAAAAATTGCTTCCCAAAATTAGGAGTCCTGTCACGGTCGTCCACTGTCATAACATTAATTCCGCCAGCTTTAAAGCCCGCAAAACCCATGAGGTTGGGCTTTTCTTCATGCAAATCGGGCCAATTCCTAATTCTCGCCTCTTGGCTCTTGGCGCGAGAGCGAGGTCTAAAGGCAATACTTCCTCGGCGAGGTGCACTGTATTTTCGGTGGCCCATCGATAACCCAACTTTGTCTTTTGCCCGTTAATAAATTTATAACTTTACTTACAACTACCTAGCGAATAGTCTTACCGACGTGCGTAATCAGCGTACTGAAAAAACCTTGTAACATCATGAGTACAAATAATAATTAATAATGGCAAGTGCACCCAAAAATGCCTCTTCTAATCTGACAGTTCGTGTTCCCTGAAAAGGGAACATATTAACTACAAATTGATGTGAACTGAAATTGTATCCTTCATCCGATAGAATCTCGTGCACTTCTCGTCTTGGCGATCCAAAGACTATCAGAATAGTATGCTTAAACTTCAATTCATGCTGTATCCTGGACTCTAGCTTTTTTAGCGATACCCCTTGTCTTGAAGTAATAACTAATACACTATTTGTAATATGGGTAAGTAAAGAATGCAAGGATCTTGCATCGTCTACCTTAAAACCCCAGTATTGATTGATGTTTGTTTGATCTACTTCCTCGGCTCGAAGATTCGGATAGGAGGACTTTATTCTCAAATTCAGTTTCTTACCGATTGGAGCATCGCCCTCGAATTGAATGGGGCGACCTAGACCAACGTCGACAAATAATTTTCCCTTTGTACTTACTACGACACCAACCCTTATCTCACCTTCTCTCACATTCTTTACATCCTGCCAGTCTTTGTGATGGGGAGCTCTAATTGGCGGGAGCATTCCTGTATACTTGAGCTCCGCCATACGAGGGAATAGAAGCTTTCGCAGATATTGTGGTGTGTCTAAATATTTCAGTAATAATTTTATTAGTTTCCTATCCGATTTTCCAGAGTTAAATTCCGTGTCTTGATATAAATAAATAGTTCTTACATTAAAAATAGAAGATGCCCTAGCAATTTGGCCAAGCTTCAAGGTCTTGCCAAGAAGTGTCTGCTCGTCTGATAAGCACGAGTCAGGTATTCCCACAGATATATCTATAGAACTCGGCATTATTCCTGTATCAAATTCTGTATCACCTTTTCTAGGTCGCTGGTCGCGCCAAATACCGTGTCTCTTAATCTTCCATTCCTATCTATAATAATTGTAGAGGGTGTTCCCCTGAGAGAGAATTCCTCGAAAGTCTTGGCAGAATATTTCTTCGTATTCAGGTACTGTCTAACACGTTCGAAAATGTCTAACTTGTCTCTTTCGCTGTAGGAGCGATAACCTTCTACGTTGGACTCAATAAAGTCTCTTATGCTACTATCAGTCACTGGAAATGTTTCCTTGACAACCAAATCCATTGCAACAGGAAAAGGGATAGAATATGGCAGTTTGTTTCCTGGCCGTAATTGGCCATATTCTCTTAGGGCTCTCAGGGTTTCGCCGATTACTTCTCCGGTTGACAGCAACAATCTCAAGTTATCAAGGGTATTTTTGTCGTAGTCCTCAAAGGCTGTAGCCAGGCCAAAGATTGTTAAAGGATCCTCACGATGGCGCCTGAACAAATCAATGATTTGAGGAAGTCCATATAGAAAGCAACCAGGGCAGTTTACTTGAAAAACTTCAACTACAACAACGTTTCCTTTTTCTTGTGTAGTATCAATGGGCTTGCCTTGGACCCATTCAGATACCTTGATCTTCGGGGCAAGGGATCCTATTTGAGCAGACATATGTTCTGCGTCGCACCGCTATGCCTTCGGTGCCTTATCTTTTGCAATGTCTGCGTATCTTCCGATATCATTGTCGTCAACCTTTCTCATTGTCTTCGTCTCGTTATCAATAACAGCCATTTTAACATGTCGAGTTCCAGTCTTCTCCTCGCTCACTAGATAAATTGACTGCATCGCCAAAGCGCCTGCCTCGTCCATCGGTATGTCAGCCTGATATTGCTTCTCAAGGAATTCTGTAACTTGATCGCTGCCAGCCCCAATTGCCACAGCATCATATCCTATGTATGTTCCACTGGGATCGGTTAAATACAGGGAAGCTCCATTCTTGTCCACTCCGGCTAGGATTAACGCTACTCCAAATGGCCTTACTCCAGCGTATTGAGTAAATTGCTGGGCCATATCGGCTATATTTTTGGCCACGCCCTCGACATCTACGGGTTCGTCATAGATGAGACGATTGCTTTGTGCAAAAAACCTTGCATGGTCAACTTGCGTCCGAGCATCAGGTATATATCCTGCTGCAGCTACGCCAATATGATCGTCAACCTGAAATATTTTTTGGGTCACGTTGGATATTTGTAATTTGCGGGCCTTTTCTTCCACCGCGAGTATAACACCATCTCTACTTTTTACGCCAATTGCTAATGTTCCTCTTCTAACTGTCTCAATCGCATACTCCACCTGATATAGCCGGCCGTCTGGTGAGAAGACTGTGATTGCTCTATCGTATCCTGCCGCTGCTGGTAACAATTCATTTTTTACTACTTCGTATTCTTTAATTTAAATTTACCTTAGCGTGAATTCGTTAGGTTTAATTTGGACCAACCCACGAGCTAGCATCTTGGTTCAAGACGAAGTGATTTTCCGTGGACACCATAACGTTCTGTCAAATCACAAAAAAAGTATCGAGATAACTCGGGAAAACGACCTCTCGCTGAATGGAGATTGTATCGTAGGCGTAGGGTCAAATAAAGGTTGCAGTCATTTAGACCAACTATTACGATGCCAATTGCAGAAAAATAATGCTCTGCTCAAGATGGAAATAATTGTTGACGACATGTCCTTTGTTATACTTGGCAGGGGAGATCTTAAACTTATGGCATCAGATACAAAGGACATTGTCATCCGAAAATCTAACTTCTGCTGTCCGCGAACCTTGTCGATATCTTGTGACAAAGCAGCCTCAGATATTCCGATTGGTATAGTAAGGAAGCTTAGAAACCCCGAAGCGAGAGGACTACTACGAATTACGGCAGAATAGTTGGAAAACGAGCGGTACTATCATAAGTCATCCATTTCCCCCCATGCTTAAACATTGAGGGATCCGATCGAAGAAGGGGAAAGAAATCATCGACTCGTGAAGGAGGAACCAGATATCATCTCGTAGGCATAAATGTACCTATCGGATAGACGATTAATTATTTCTGGAGGCAGGGGTGGAGGCACAGGTTTTAAACCTCTTTCTGAATATCGATTGATAGCGTCCCTAAAGCCAGTAGATATTAGCCAGTCTCTTAAAATCTGTTTATCGTAGCTTTCTTGAATTCTACCGGGCACATAACCTGACTTTGGCCATAGCCGGAATTCATCTGGGCCCAATGAATCAGCCAATAGAATTTGGTTGTTGGAGTCAAGACCAAACTCAAATTTCGTGTCAGCAAGAATAAATCCCGCCCGCTGTACAACATCACTCATCTCCAGGTAAAGTCGGATTGAAGCCTTTTTAATGTAATCTAATTCTTTTCGAGAAAGTATGCCTCGGGCAACTATTTGATCCTCAGCTATGGGAACGTCATGTTCATGAGATTTTGTCGTGGGATCAAAAAGCGGCCTGGGTAGCTTCGAAGCAAGTGTCGGTTTCAAGTTTTCAAGATCGGGATACAAGCTAGGATATTTAGCATATCGGTCCACTAGACTACCGTAGAAGTAACCTCTTACTATGAATTCAAGCGGTATCATCCTTAGTTTTTTTACGATCATCTTATCTCTGTCGCGAATAGTTAGCATATGATTTTCCATGGACAGCTGGTTAAACCAAAACTTGGCAAATTGGCATAAGACCTCGCCTTTCTTTGGAATAAGGGTGTTCATTTCAACATCAAATGCTGATACTCTGTCTGAAAAATGGAAGAGGTAATTACCTTCTTTTATTTCATATACATCTTTGACCTTTCCTTTGTGAACCAGTTTCAAACACTGTTCTTCCGCACGTGCGCGGTATGAAAAGATATGCTTTGTGTATGCAAGTAGTTGTCTATACTGATTTTACAAGTCAATGCTAGGTTTTGGAATATCGTGGATCTTTCTAAAAGGAGGTAGAATGATGGAGGCATAGTCCACAATCGGGGGCTGAAATGTCTAACACGTGACACGCTGAAAATTCCTAGGTCATGGTGGGATTCGAACCCACGACCTAAGGTTTACAAAACCTTCGCTCTAACCAGGCTGAGCTACATGACCGATGGGGCTAACTTTTAGTCCTAGGTTTCTTGCCTCGCGTAATTAATACGTATAGGTACTTTTGAAGGTTGGCTCTACAACTTAAATGCAAGATCATACCTTACGTGGTGAGCATAAGAAGACAATGACGTTAAAAAAATTTCTGATTGTGGTCAATATTGAAAACAAGATATACCTACCTGATCCCGAAGGGGGTACTATCTTAAGCGACCTTGTGATCAAGGGTGGCTACTCCGATGTAGAATCAGTCAGGTCTGCTAAGACTTTAAAGATAACTGTACGATCTCCATCCGAGAAAAAAGCTCTTAAAACAGTAGAAAATTTATGCTCTGAGTTAAGAATCTTTAATCCTGTCCTCAGCGACTGCACAATAGAGTCCAGAGGTGAATTAAGAAGTACGAACTCGGAAAATTAGTTTCAGCCACTTTGAGACGTTTCAATAAATCTCTTGCGTTCCCAAGTTCGTACTTTCGTCAACTTCACCCACGTGGTCTCTATCCTCCGGCTTGCCCTCTGTAAGCGCTGCTTGTAATAGCAGCTCAGTCCTAAGGTGCTTTGCGAGATCGGTTACTGTGATGATTCCAATGACTTTTCCTTCTGACAGGATCGGAAGTCGACGTATGTTATGGTTGAGCATTCTCTGAATGGCAACATCTATGGAGGTATCTGGGTCCGCGTAGGTGAGTATTCTCGACATAATGTCTCCCACTTTTACTTTGGAAATTTCCAGTTCCTTAGCGCAAATTTTTTTGACGAAATCACGTTCTGTGATTATTCCCACAGGTTGTTCTTTGTCGACAATGATAACAGAACTAATGTGTCTATCTGTCATGAGACGAGCAGCTTCTGTAGCCCCTCGACTGATGTCAATTGTAACAACATCCTTCGTCATAATACTTCGCACCGGTTTGGTCATATGTATTCATCTTATAACTAAACTTAAAAGTCTTGTAAGTGACCAGAGGCGGCTAAGCGTGATAATGTCGACGACCACCAAAATAAAAAAGCGTTTATTAGGATAACGGGATCGGAGACATATTAAGATGGCCAAAGTTGCCATAGCTGTTTTTCCGGGGAGCAATTGCGATAGAGACGTACAAAATGTGCTCGCCAAGGTGTACAAATTTCAACCCGAACTAGTGTGGCACACGAAGTCGAATTTAAGGAATTATGATGCCATTATAATTCCTGGCGGCTTTTCATATGGTGATCGGCTTCGTGCGGGAGCGATAGCTGCTCATAGTCCAATCGTCACCGAAATAGAGAGACTTGCAAAACAAAATATACCTATTTTGGGTATCTGTAACGGATTTCAGATTTTGGTAGAAGCTGGGCTCCTGCCCGGAGCATTAGCGGTAAATAGCTCCTTAAAGTTTGTATGCAAATGGGTCGGAGTCAAAATTATTAATAGGGATACTCCATTCACCTGTAACTATCGAAAAGGAGACAGTTTCAATATACCTGTCGCACACGGGGAGGGGCGCTACTTTGCTGAAGCGGATACGATCAATATGATGAAATCCAAAAATCAAATTGTATTGGTGTATTCGGGGGAAAACCCAAACGGATCTGTTGAAGGAATCGCCGGGGTATGCAATGAGCAAGGAAATGTTGTAGGGGTAATGCCTCATCCAGAAAGAGGTAGCGAATCAATTCTGTCACCTGTTGGCCTGAGAAATTCCTTCGGATTTTTTGATTCTCTTAGAGCCTTTTGCGGCAGAGGCCATTAATATATCACTTCTTAGATTTATTATCGTGTCCTTTTAAGATGACTTCACTATCAGTTGAAGAGCTCGAATATCTTAGAATAAAACTAGCAAGAGAGCCTAACGAAATTGAGCTCAGAGTGTTGGAAGCTGAATGGTCAGAACATTGCTCCTACAAGTCCTCGAGGAGACTCATCGGGCAACTGCCAAGAAAGGGGGACCGTCTTTTGCTTGGACCATCTTCTGATGCTGCTGGACTTGATGTAGGCAATGGGTTTGTTCTGAGTGTTCATATCGAAAGCCATAATCATCCTTCAGCCAT
>JAREAJ010000039.1 GCA_029240395.1 Nitrososphaeraceae archaeon | reverse complement strand
TGAACTAGTTAAGTCCTACGAATACAGTGTAATGAAGATCATTCATCTGCATTCATTGCAGCAATAACGGTCTAATTCCGAATGACTGAGAAACGCACAAAATTGTTATGTGAAATATTAGCTCAGTAACAGATCATCAAATAATACATTTCATTTTTGATCGCTTTTTCACTATCTAGATTATATTCAAATGAGCGTATTTTACGCCTCGATAGTCCAACCTAGAGCTGGGAGAATAATGCTTGATAAATCTTGGATTAAGATAATACGGAAGTCGTCCTATAGATCTTTATTAAAATATGATAAATTTATTGTTATGGAATAAAGAGGTATTTCTCCTTCTCTATCATGCCATGTAGCCAATTTTATGTTTCAAGAACCTAGCATTTGTTGCTTCGAGGAGTCAGTTACAATATCGATAATTCTTTTGTGTAACATTTATCCTACCCTCTTATCAGGGTCCCTAATACAAATTACTATTCAAGACTAAAAGGTGAATATTCAGGTCGGATTTTAGTACTGTTTATTTAGCCTACTTGAGGTTACTATGTAATTATTTCATTGCCTCTTAAATAATAGCACTACTTACATGCAGACATGGGGCCAAGCGAGGTATTATTTATTGCGGACATCTGAGAAGCGTCTTTCTTATGTGTCCGAAAATGCCTCCTTCAGGTTAAATAAAGACATAATTTCTAAACTAAAAAGAGAAGCTGAACAAAAACAAATTAGCTTTAATACTCTTGCAAACCAAATTTTTGATTTCTATGTGAACTTTACAAGTTCAGCAAGTGCTGACATGATGCCTGTACCGAAAGCAGCACTTGTCGACCTAGTAGAAGGATATACTGAAGAGCAACTAGAAGCCCATGCAGAGCGTGTATATAAGAAAGTTGGATTGGACATCATTTATCAGTTACGAGGAAGGTATGATTTTGAATCAGTTCTCGGTGTTTGGGACTATAGACTGAAAGCCTCAGGTGTTCCGTATAAGCATACAATAGACGAACACAATAAAGACAGACATACCTTCATTATTCAATATAGCATGGGCAAAAAATGGTCTTTAGTAGTCGCAGAAACCATGAAGAGATATTTTGAACCTTTGTCAGCCAAAAAAGCTGAATACACTATTACTGATAATATGGTAGCAATAACAGTGGAAGGAGAAGGATGAACGCAGCGAGATTTTGCGTCTGAGTGTTAATAAATAAAAATACAAAAAGTTCAAAACAAATATACTTTCATCATCTAAACTTACACAAAGGGACTAGCAAGTGCTTATTACCATTACAAAACCATTTTGATCTATGATATCGCCTTTATAGCATTGTTAATGTGCTTCAAGGTTAGCATTAAGTTATGAACTTTGTTGAAGCAGGAATGTTCGTGGCAGTCGGCTTTGTTCCAACACTGATTGCTTTAGAACTGGTATATAGAATGGGCAAAGCGATTGGAAGGCGTGGAGAAATTTTGTCATTACCGCAACACCATAATAATAAGCTGAGAATGTTATTTGCGTAAAAATCTTAGGGGATAGCTATATCAGTAGCAACAATAGCAATAACTTTATGACTTATGAAAAGTGACTATAACTACTAAGTTTATCACGGCTTCTAGTAGTGGTAAATACAGTGGACTACGTTGAGAATGATGATGAAATAAAATGACAAACAGGCACCAGGTGCATCTAGAGCGAGTAATCTATGAACAAGCTCAAGAGCTAGCACGTCTGCGAAACTGGTCAGTAGAGTTTACACTAAGTGTTATGTAGTCGAGGTTTAGGGACGCTGGAGAACATGAAGAAGCTTAAGCAGCGTTTGTTTTGATCCAGCGGGAAGAAGAGCATAAAGGGAAGGAAGACTCAATTTTTACGGAGTGGTGCAGTAAATATATGAGACTCGGCTGAATTTTCAGCTGCATCCCACCGAACCCGCCTTCTAATTGTATTGAGTCCCAATTTTGAAGTTTTTTTCTGCCGGGACCCTCTGGGCCCGCCTAATTTAGAAAAACGTTCAGAAAGTGGACTCAATACAATTAGAAGACGAGAACAAGGGGCTGCGTGCTGATATCGGTTCTTTGATAAGGTTCGGAAGTGATAGACATCTGCCTACTAAAGAGTTTTCCACACTTCATAGCCTTGTTCAAAAGCTTAGAAATATGTCACATCCCAGCGCTCTTCCTCCCATCTGAGTGTGAAACAGGTGACTCGGGGTTGGAGTTTGATAATACTTATACTACGTCAGAAATGCAAAACAAGAAATTAGACCACGAAGGTCATATCTTTAAATTCTAAATAAACGCATCAAGTGATATAACGATGATTAAGTCTGAGCTAAAGAGAATTCTCGATATCGTTGCAGACTTGTCGCAGAATGACGTTAAGAAGGATGTCCTTGAGACTGAGATAATTTCACATAGCGAACTTTCAGATGTAGAGACAAGGAATTACCTACATGAATTAGAGTGGCTGAACTTAGTTAAAGAAGCACAGCCTAGACCAAGCCACGCAGAGTATAGATTATGGAATGTAACAGAAAAAGGATTGCAGGAAAGATCTCGTCAGGACCACATATAGTCGCAATTTTAGACGGCTAGGAAACTAGGTAGGAGTGGTGGCTTACAAGGTTACAGACAGACCCCACCTAATAGAGATAATCTCGATATCTTATTTTTATTCAGGTATGGTTAAGTAAATCGAGAAGTAGTGATATTGGCACATGGATGAAGATCATATATTTGACTTAATAGTAATCGGAACAGGTACCGCTGCATCTACTACAGCACATGAGTGCAGTTCTGCAGGATGGAAAATAGCCATAATAGATTCACTATCTTTTGGAGGTACTTGTGCACTACGTGGCTGTGATCCAAAAAAAGTTCTTGTTGAGGCAGTCAAGGTTGTCGATTCTGCTCAGAGGCATCAAAACAATGGGGTATTGGGCTCTGATAAAGTTCATATTAAATGGTCTGACTTGATCCGTTTCAAGAGAACTTTTACTGAGCCATTTCCAAAACACAGAGAAGAAGGTTACAAGAAAGCTGGAATAGTTCCTTTCCATGGTCATGCACAATTTATTGGGTCGAATGCAGTTAAGGTGGAAGGAGGAGAAGAAGATAAAGACAACAATGTCAAGAAGAACACGGTTCTGAAAGGCAAGAAAATTTTAGTAGCAACTGGAGCAAAACCTATGCAACTGAATATCGCAGGTTCAGCGAACATCACCACAAGCGATCAATTCTTAGAATTTGGAGAAGATCATCTGCCTAATAGAATTGTGTTTGTTGGAGGTGGCTATATCTCATTTGAATTTGCACATATTGCCGCTCGTGCAGGAGCGAAGGTTACGATTTTGCACCGGGGTAAACAACCTCTTGAGCACTTTGACCCTGACCTAGTTAATCTGTTAGTACAAAGAAGTAAAGATGTTGGAATTGATATTCATTTACAATCAGTAGTTGAAAAAATTGACAAGACATCTGATGATGATGGTTCGTATGTAGTACAATATTCTAATAGCTCTATTGTGTCCGATAATAATTATAATCAAAACAAGACTATCTCACGAATAGAATGTGATATGGTGGTGCATGGTGCTGGTCGAATTCCAAACGTCGAAGGTTTGGATCTTGCAGCGGCTGGTATAGAGCATACTATGCAAGGCATAAAGGTAAATGAGTATCTACAAAGCATTTCAAATCCGTCTATCTATGCAGCAGGAGATGTTGCGGCTAGTGGAGGCCTTCCCTTGACTCCTGTAGCAACCTATGAGGGGAGCTTGGTAGCGGCTAATTTGATCAAAGGAAATATACTCAAGTCCAATTATATTGGGCTGCCCAGTGTTGTATTTACTATTCCTCCGATTGCATCTGTGGGTATGCGGGAGAAAGAAGCTAAAGAAGCTGGTTTTAAATTCAGAGTCAAATATGAAAATACTGCTAATTGGGCTTCTTCAAGAAGACTAGGTGAGACATGTTCAGGCTTTAAGGTATTGATTGAAGAGGATAGCAATCGAATCCTAGGTGCACACATAGTAGGACCTCATGCTGAAGAGGTTATCAATATATTCTCAATGGCTATTAGATTAGGCCTTTCTACAAAGGAACTAGGAGATCCTTTGCTTTACTCGTATCCAACCAGCTCGTCGGATGTTGTATATATGCTATAGGTGGTGGTGCTGGTCCAGAAAACATAAGTGTTAAAACAACTTCTCTCCATTTTTAGTCAGGATAAGAATCAAATTGTTCTGTTACACTTGGCGGGCCCCAAGGGACTCAGCAAAAAATTCAAAACTCAGACCCAGGATAACTTGAGCTTTATTCATTTTCTGATTCATTAGCTCGATTCGCTTGGGTAAGATTGAGCACAAGCGATTCGGAACGACGTAAGATAAGACCTTTTGAAGAATTAGAAAGAAAACTTATTTCTCTCAGGGATGATGTTGTCGATTTGAAAATTAAATAACTGAGTACAAACAAATGAAGGGCAAAAACTGTTAATCCAATAAGTCATGCATAATTAAACGCATTGAGAAATACCTGGTATCCTCCATGGGTTAAAGCCAGATTTTACACTATTCACTAGTTGGCAAAGGATTTGACTCGATGTTATTGCAACACACACTTATACAGTGTGATCAAGACAGAAAGGTTGCCTATATTGAATCAACAAGCCCAAAGAGCATCCCGTTGAATAAACGGCATGGCTTTTAGGAACTTGGCACAATTCAGGCGGGCAAGTTGTCTCCTGCATTTCCGATGCTTCGCAGACCTCGGTGAAACTCATCCATGCCAATAGTAATCTATAACTAATCCAGACACACCTACATTCTGATTGGGTATATTTTATTTGTCATCCTGATCTTCTGATTCCTCGGGTCCGAATTTTGAAGGTTTTTCTGCCGAGTCCCTCTGGGCCCGCTAAAAGATTTCTTAAGGCTGGCATCACTAATCGATATGAAGTATTTCTTGTACAAGCTCGTTCCTCCCAGGCCGACCTTCCCCCAGGACATGACAGAAGCGGAGGGAAAAATTATGCAGGGGCACGTGGCCTACTGGCAAGACTTGGCTGATAGAAGAATTACGATAATCTTCGGACCCGTCTTAGATCCTGATGGGGCGTACGGTATAGCGATCGTTGAAGCGAAGGATGAAATTGTTATCCTAGAGATAGGTAAAAACGACCCTGCAATCAAGGCGGAAGTTGGTTTTAAATCGGAGCATTATTCAATGCCTGATCCTATTTTACGTGGGTAGGCAGGTGACCTTTGATAACTTATAGCGGCATAACGTCATCTTTTATAACGCTAAGCTTATAGAACCAAACAGTTATACATTAGGCATGGACACATTCTCTGCAGTGGCTGACCCGAGAAGAAGGGCCATGCTGGACTTGCTTGCCAAGCGTGAGCGCTCCGCAGGTGAGTTGGTCAGCGCTTTTTCGGGCATTAGCCAACCTGCTGTATCAAAGCACCTAAGAATTCTCAAAGATGCGGGTCTTGTCGATATGCGTGTCCACGCTCAGCAAAGGATCTACACTCTCCAGCCAAAGGGTCTGGCCGAACTTGATGCATGGATAGCAAAGTACAAGGTTTTTTGGCCAGACAGGCTTGATTCGCTAGAGCGACACCTAGACAAAAACAAGGGAGCGAAAAAGAAATGAGCGCCAGCAGCCATAGACGAGAAGTAGGGAGCGAAAAAGAAATGAACGCCCAAAAAGGACAAGTAATAATCGAAGGCGACTATGCGACTCTCAAGTACGAGCGGCGGCTTGCGCACCCCCGCGAGCAGGATTTCATACCACAGGTCGCATTCTAGTTTGGGATCCGCCCCGCGTGTTTGAGCATGAATGGCATACCGCTCCTCACCCACAATTGCCAAAGGGCGAAGTTGAAGCCGTCATCCGCTGGGAACTTGTACGGGATGGCGACTCTAGCACCATCCTTACCTTGACTTTTAGCCGGCTGACCAAGCCGACAGCTCTTCGCTTCGCTTCGGGAATGCATACATTTCTTGATCGCCTTGCGGCGCAACTCGACCACAGGGCGCTTCCGGACTGGGAGAAAACGCACGACGCAGCCAAGGGATTCTATCCTTCTTAGCACAGTACTAATTTCACTTAAGGTACTCAAATGCACCGATTGAGGTGCATTGGAGATTTTTTGGCATGTATGAATATATATTCATATAACGATAGGGTTATATAACCCGTTGGTTATTACTACAGGCATGGATACATTAGAAATGAATCCAAAATCAAACGATGCAAATGACAGTCAAAATGGAACACTGGAAAAAAATGAATCTGCTAAAAGCGCGAAGGAAATCGTAATGGAGTACGTAGACTTAATAACAGAACGCCAGGACTTCAAAACTGCCAGAAGCTATCTGAAGGATAACGTGTCGTACGTGTCGCCTCTTAATTCATTTGATAGTGCTGAACCATACCTCAAGTATAATGAAAGCTTGCACCTGCCGAAATTAGATATCAAAAAGGTTTTCGTCGATGGCGACGATGTCTGCATTCTCCACGAAACGAATCTTCCCAGAATCTCGTCAACGGTCTTTACATCTTTATGGTTCCACGTCGATGGTGGGAAAATAAGTTCGCTAAGGGCTCTTTTCGACCCGCGACCTTTCATTCGGCCACAAAGATAGGCGAGATGGTACAAAGAAGGCTAACTATGGATCAGAGCAAACATTCCCAGACACCAAAAGAAAAACTGCTACTGGTTAGCACTTAAACCAATAGCAATGTCTGATGAAGAAGGCTGGCACACAGTAAGAATTTGTGATGGTTGTAATGAAAACAGAAAGATCGTAAATCACAATAGTCTAAGTGAAACCCACGTTTCATATTGACGTATATGTTATCACCCTAATTCAACTCTCTATGACCGAAATTAACAGCCCGCCAATTTCACCCGAATTTTCACCAGTGTTCCACTTAGGGTTCTGTTAAGTTATCGTTTGCTATCGTCAAATTTTCTTTCCGCAAGTGATCGACTGGTCACGGCGAATACGAGACTAGCCCGCGCAATTTGTCGCACACAAAGACACAAGGCGAAGCATCATACCTGTTGGCAGCAATCATCCGACGAGAGTTAGCAGAACCTGAAAAATAAAATAAGGTTTACACAAGGTCATTTCGGAGGCGGTCAGTTTTTCTTACTGTAGTTAGTCGCGCCCTCCGGCATCGCCTAATAATCGTAAATATCATAGAACCCCCCAACCATGTAATATTGAATCCCACAGAACCCTTCTAATTGTTCAAAAACTTTTTAGTTATGTCTTATTCCAATTCCTGAGCCTTTTCAACAAACTGATTTCAACGCGCACCGGTCGGGTCCATATTCTGAGAGCATTGAGTCTTAATTTTAAACGTTTTTCTGCCGAGTCCTTGTAGGCCCGCCTAAAATAAAAAAGTTCAAAAAATGGACCCACTGGCTCAAAAAGAGCCGCTGGGAGGAGCAAGAACTTATGGCGGTATGTCGTTTTCTAGAACACTGGTAATGTAAGAAAAGTACGCGGGCTCGCTAGCCAGATATTCGGTTACATTTACCTTATGTTTCTTTGTGTCGCGATGCTGCTTTGCAAGGACTGAGTTGCCGAATACTGCGTTACATTCTTCACACCACGCAGCAAAGTTCCTTCTGTATATATCAGGGTGACAGCTGGGCAATATTCTACATGTTTAGTGCGCTTCTCTTGCTTTAAGGTTTGTTGTCTTGCAAGTGTGTTGCTATTGGACTATACGTATATGAAGATAATCCAGATGGAACCAGAAAATCAGGAAAAATATGGGAATGGAAATAATAATGAAAGCGAGAGGAAGCTTAAGGATACATGATAAAATATTACCTATACTCAAACAACAGAGATATAGAACACTCTCTTTTCAAGCATTTCTGAGCCTAAAATTCGAAGGTTTTTCTGCCAAAACCCTCTGGGCCCGCTTAAAATAAAAAAATCATTCAAAAAATGGACTTAGTGCTCTTTAAAGTGTTTCTCTCGGAAACCTTCGGGTCCTACTTTATATTAATAGTAGATTCTTGTGGAGGTAAATTTGCCAACAGAATTCTAAATGTGACAACAACAAGAAGTCATTAGCAATATCAATAAAAAATTCATTACCAGACTCTCGATTACCGATTAATCCAGACACTAGAAGCATCAACTGATATATTCTACGGGCAACCACATTACTGATAACATTGGTTGGTACAATACAAAAGGCATACTTTCACTACCGCATCATTAGGACGTCCATACTCCACGATAAGAAGCCTTTTGCATGCTCACTGGCTCCAACCTTGGCATGCAATTTGGCATGTTCATTTTGCTATACGGCCTTTCCCAGAGCAGTAGCTAAAGAACAGAATACCAGACAACCGCGGCAGGAGCTTACTGTAGATGCTTTCAAGGAATTGTGTCTAATGTTGCGTAAGCGCGGAATTAGGCATGCGACCCTAACTGACGGCGAACCCCTCCTAACTGAACAATCTCGTGAAAAGTGCAAAGTGGCCGCAGAAATCTTTGACCAGACCTGGATAGTAACAAACGGAACTTTTGGCTTCCCAAGGTTCAGAAATACCTTGTATATAGTGAGCCTTGACGGCGATGAGGAAACACACGACCGTATCAGAGGTAAAGGAGTCTTTGCGAAGATAAGACAAAATATTTCATCTGGTATTTCTGCAGATTGCTATTGCAACACTACACTTAGCAGGCTTAACCATGCCAAAATACAGAGCATTGTTGAAGCAGCAAAAGGCCTGGGAGCGAAAGGAATATGTTTTGCATGGTCTACTCCTATGAATCCAAAGGATACGTTATATCTGTCGCATGTAGAACGCCAGAAGGATATCGACGAAATACAAAGGCTGAAACGTCTCTTTTATGGAGACTACATCTTAAACTCAGACAACGAGCTCAATCTAATGAGAACCAACCAATGGTCCAAACGTTGTCCTACATGGTTTGTAGAATCATACGATGCTTATGGTACCCGTAAGCCAACATGTGTTTTTGGCGAAGCAACATCGTTCATGTGCGAAAATTGTGGTTGTAACA
This sequence comes from Nitrososphaeraceae archaeon, assembly GCA_029240395.1. Classification (GTDB taxonomy): domain Archaea; phylum Thermoproteota; class Nitrososphaeria; order Nitrososphaerales; family Nitrososphaeraceae; genus TH5893. Next base: position 3,512 of record JAREAJ010000039.1, on the reverse strand, counting down.
TCTACCCATCAATCTTGACTATCATTGAACGCCGACAAACCGCTTTAATCAGTAAACTTGCTTTCGGCACTAGATAGGCATGTACCAAAAGGAGGAGCCATGTAGAAAATGATGACCGTCTTTTCAGCCTTAACGAATGCCTGAGTATTCATGCAAAAGCTGGGATTCCGATTGTCTTTGATACCTTTCATCATAAGCTGTTGAATAATGGTGAGGGGCTAGCGGAAGCAGTTAAAAGAGCTAGTTCGATCCGCTTTGTGGTTAAGAGAGCAGAACAGTATATGCCTATGACAAAAGAAATATCCTTCGTTTGGGAAGTATGTTGGTTCAATGGATAAAAATGTGCTGACCAACAGGAATTCTAGATCGTCCAGAGTATCAATTATTCAAATAAGAGATTTTATTGGTAACTTCAATATTCTAAAAACCGTCTCAGCGTTAGAGACTCGTCGGTGCTGAGGCGATGCATCTTGTACTCTTTATTCAAGAAGATGATGTTCGACTTTCATTTCTGCTTTTAGCAATTCCTCTATTGGTTCTCTTATCTTACTCACTGGAAGTTTGAACATAACCATTTCTTTTCCCCTTCTTGTGCAATGAATATTTTCTTCCCACTTGCTGTCATCTCTCTCTGGAAAATCAGATCTGTAGTGGGCTCCCCTACTCTCCTGTCGCATCAAGGCACTTCTTAGGACAGCTTCACAAACAACCAGGGCAGACTTGACTTCCCATGTATTGATAACATTCTCATAATCCCTAAAGCTCTTTAGGACGCTGTGTTTGGAATAAAATGTCTTTTCTAACTCTAAAATTTTCTTTATTGCTTTTCGCAATTTGATAGCTTCTCTAATTATTCCTGCGTTCTCCTGCATGACTTGTTGAACCTGACGAAGGATTCTAAGAGGTTGTTTAACAGCAAACAAAGTATATGCGAGCCTCTTTTCTTCATTATATGTTATTCCAAGGATAGATGATTTTGAGGATCTGCCGTTTGTGGTTCTCTTCTTTTCCCTCGTTACCTTAGTAGCTGCTGCCCTTCCAGCAATTTTGCCAAATACCACTGTTTCAAGCAGACTGTTACCGCCTAGGCGATTTGCCCCGTGTACTTGACCTGCCACTTCGCCTACTGCAAATAATCCTTTTATTTTTGTGTGACACTTCAAATCGACCTTGACACCTCCCATCGAATAATGCGCAGTTGGAGCAACTTCCATTTTTTCCTTAGAAATATCAACTCCTGCAATTCGCTTGAACTGGTCGTACATGGTTGGCAATCTTTCCATAATTTTCGATTTTGGCAAGTGCGTTACATCTAGCCAAACACCACCATGTTTGGTACCTCTTCCAGACATAATTTCGTTATAAATTGAGCGAGCCACGACATCTCGCGGCCCGAGCTCCATTCGCTGTGGATAGTAATTTTTCATAAATCTTTCACCTTTAGAATTTAACAAGAATCCTCCTTCTCCCCGTATTGCTTCTGTCGCAAGCGTGCCCACAGCTTTCTTTGGCCAGACCATTCCTGTGGGATGAAATTGAACCATCTCCATATCGACTAAATCTACACCCGCCTCGTACGCTAGAGCCACGCCATCGCCATAGTTTTCAAAAATTCTTGAACTACTTACTGGGTAGACCCTAGTATATCCTCCTGTTGCCAGTATTACGCATTTGGCTTTGAAAATGATAATATTTTTCTTTTTGAGATCTATGCCCATAGCCCCCAAGATTTCTTCTTCTCTTTCATTTTTCTCCTTCTCTACTTGTGTCTTGTCTATATCTGTTGATTTCAATAATTTCGTAATATAGACACTATCGACAAATTTGATTTTGCGCAGACGAACTTGTTTCATCAATACACGGATTATTTCTTTGCCTGTCCAATCACCATAGAAGCATGTCCTTCTGTAGGTGTGAGCACCAAAGAAACGCTGCGTTAGTCTGCCGTCAGGTTCTCTGTGAAAACGAGCGCCCCAATTTACAAGTTCTGTTAAAGCATCAGGTGCACTTTTGCAAAGCATCTCTACCTTGTCGTAGTCACCAATAAACAATCCTTCACGTAGAGTGTCAGCAGCATGTATCATCCAATTATCTTGTGGATCCATTGTTCCAAGGGCTGCATTGATGCCACCACGTGCAAGCACCGTATGCGGATCCCCTCTTCTACTTTTGCTAACAATAAGAACCTGTGACCCTGCATCATGAGCTTCTATGGCCGCACGCAAGCCTGCGGAGCCTCCACCTATGATAAGGACATCACAAGAGCGATAAGATCTTTTGCAGTCATTTTTCTTACTTGTCATACATGATCTCATAGCACACTTAAACTACTTTATTGTTACCCCTATAGATATCGGTTAGCACTAGGAGCTGAAATGACCTCCATTTTATTACATACAGGTAAACTGAATTAATAACCTGTTTTCAAGATCTATTTTGGACCATGAAACCATCTCATAGCAATCCGAAGGATCCAAACCCCGTTACGGTTATAGATAACCTCTAAAGCTTGGTTAGTAGTAGAACCCGATTATATGTGGGAATCTAATCCCGACGGGCCCGCCTAAAATAAAAAATCGTTCAAAATGGACCTGCTAGCATCACGGTTCTTTTTAATTCGACATAATATGATCCCGCCAGGAGACCCGGACATATGCTCAATAACGAAAATTACAACATATACGCTCTATTCTGACAGCATTTTTGAGTTTCACTAAAATCATAGTGCCTAACTTCTTACATAGTGCCTAATAGTTAATTAGTAATAAACCCGCAATACCATACATGATACGAATAGAACACAAAGAGAATAAAAATGCACAAGTAGAGAGGGGCTATGATCACCTTATCAATCTAGGTAACATGTCATTAGTAACGCAGAGACAGCAAAAGTAAGCGTCGAGCAGAATATGCGTACTTATCTCAGTTCTTGTATTCTTTGGAGATACTGTCATTTTGCTGTTATTTTATCTCGCTATTTTTATAGCCCGTGATTATAGTTGGCATGCAAAGGTATATGCAAACGACATAAAGCTCTTAAGCCGTCCGTTGGTTCTGGAGGAGGAAGATATTCAGCGGGACAGAAAAGGTGTGCAGTCTGCGAATTATTTATCAAGTGGGATGGGTGGTGGTGTCCATGTTGTGGTTGTAGACTCAGGGCAAAGCCTAGGACAGTAGAGAGACGAAGTAAGAAAGCGCTGTGATCTATATGCACATAGACTCAGTCTTGTGTAAGCATAAAAGGTTGTAATGCGAAGGATGATCAGTTGTCGCTCTCATTTGATGATAGCACTAGAATAAAGGTATAATACTCGATATTGAATCGATTTACATGCAGGAATCAAACCCCTTGGGTCCAGCTTCTAGTCGAACTGGGTCTAAATTTTGAATGTTTTTCTGCCGAGTCCCTCTGCGCCCATGTTCTTTCTAAATCAATCGAACTTCATTTTGTACGCCGTTGTCATTTACGTCAAGGGCAGGCCACAAAAATAGTGATCTTAGATCATGCGTAC
>JAREAJ010000038.1 GCA_029240395.1 Nitrososphaeraceae archaeon | reverse complement strand
TGTCTCTTGCGGGTGCTCCGCTTATAACATCAGGATTTTGGAGCAAGGATGCAATATTCGCGTCGCTACTTGAGTCTGGTTATATGTTCAGCTGGCAACTGTTCGGCATTGCTGTTGCCGTTGCTATGATGACTGCCTTTTACACATTCAGGATGATGGGCATGGCATTTTTTGGAAAAGAGAGCAGACATTTGGAAGACATGCAGAATGAAGGCCACCACTTACACGAGGTCGGAAAAAGTATGTGGATTCCATTCGGAGCTCTAGCTGTGGCGACTATATCTATAGGTTTGATTGGCTTTATTTTTGAAGAGCAGCTACATCACTTCTTAGGGGAATATCTTGCTGATTCATTTGGTATTGCAGAAGAAGAGCCGGTTGGTTCAGAGTCAGTAGCCACATCTTTTCTAGGGCTCAATTCTGCCGCCCTCGTAGGGTCGGTTGGAGCCTTTGGAGTGGGAGGTGCACTTGGATATGTATTCTACATCGCAAGGAAAGCAGACCCCGGGGTTATTTCGAGAAATGTATTCACAAGAGCAATTTGGAAATTCCTTTATAATAGGTGGTATCTTAATTCCGCTCTTTACTGGGGCTCGGTAATCGTACCTCTCGCGATATACAGAATCATTTGGAGATACTTTGAAAATGTTGTTATCGATGGTATGAATCCTGCATTCCAATTCTCTATGGCGTATTTTTCGAGGGTCGTCAAGGCAGCACAAACGGGGATAACTCAAACATATCTTTACATCTTCGCTGTTGGTATTGTAATAGTAACGATGCTGCTATTTTTATAGGAGAAATGAAGGATCTGAAATGGTAGTCGATTTAGGATCAACTCCTATTATAGTCACAATTGTCTTGGGTGTTGTAGGACTTGCGATTCCCGTTGTCGATGCTGTTAAGAAGGAGCGAGGACATAACAACAGACTCTATAGCGCAATCGCATTTGGAGCCCTTGTCGTCTCTTTGGGATTTATTGTTTTTCGGGTCATTTCAGGGGAGGTAATACCTGCGGTTGCATTTAGCGAGGATGTACTTGCAGATGATATGTTTGGATCATTTTTTGCTATTGCACTCTTAATAGTCTCCTTAATGGTAACACTATCTTCATGGGACTATATGAAAGGCAAGGCCAACCCTGCTTCCTATTATTCACTAATTCTTCTTTCAACCGTTGGAATGGTTTTGATAGCATACTCTACAGATCTACTGATGCTTTTTGTGTCTTGGGAGTTAATGTCCTTACCAACGTATGCTCTGGCCGCGTTCTCCAAGCGGGACCCTATTTCGAACGAAGCTGCGATAAAGTACTTCATGTTTGGGGCGTTGTCCTCCGGGATTCTGGTAGTCGCTATCGGATTTGTCTATGGCATCACGGGGACAACCAATATTGGCGAATCCATCAGAGCAATGGCAAGCCTAGATCAGGAATTAATGCCAGTTGCGGTTCTAGCAATCGCGCTTTTCATTGCAGGTTTTGGGTTTAAGATGGGGTTGGTACCATTTCATATGTGGTTGCCTGACACATATGAGGGCTCACCAACAACGATAGCTGCTTTACTTGCCGCAGGCACGAAAAAGGCCGGTTTTGCCGCTGCAATTCGAGTCATTGTTTTGGGTATGTTTGCCCTAAACCTTGATTGGACGCTAACACTCGGAGTGCTAGCAATTTTTACTATGACACTGGGAAATTTAGCTGCGCTAATTCAAAGAAGCTTGCCAAGAATTCTCGCTTACTCAAGCATCGCGCAGGCTGGCTACATACTCATAGGAATTGCTATAGCCCCTTATTCTGACCAGGCGTTGAGCGGTTCGCTTTTCCATATTTTTAACCATGCAGTAATGAAGTCAACGGGGTTCATTGCAGCGGCGGCTGTCGCAACAGCTTTAGCAAGCTATGGACTAGAAAGATATAGAGGACTTGGCATAAGGATGCCTATTACCGCCGTTGCGCTTGCCATTTCTATGTTAGCGTTGGCAGGGGTCCCGCCACTTAGCGGTTTTTGGAGTAAGTTGGTGATATTTGGCGCAGCAATAAACAGCTCTGCCTATGTATGGTGGGGTCCTTATCTCGCAATTGCAGGAGTGTTAAACAGCGCTCTCTCCTTGGGCTATTATGCATGGATTATAAGAAAAATGTACATGGAAGAGGGCCCCGACATGTCAAAATTAAAGGAGCCTAAGATGATCATTAGTGTTCTTCTTTTTGGGATTGTTCTTATGGTAGCATTTGGAGTATGGCATGCTCCTTTGCTCGAATTTGCTACTAACTCAGTACCCAATCTTACCAATTTAGTCAATTTTACAAATAACTAAGGTATCTACGAACAGCTAAAGAATACAATCTTACAAGAGTTTGCAACATTAGTTTTCTCTCGTAGCAAAACCATTTCCGAGAAAGAATATACATGATATGCAGCATACTCCGTTCCCCTACACACATAATGAGTTGCATGTCCACCAATATTATTATTAAAATTGGATTGAGCTTAGGTCAGTTAACAGCTCAAGATGCCTCTTGTACATACTTTCGCTCACGTTCCGAAGTTCATTTAATGCCTTGCTGGAATATGACCTATACAGTTTGTTCATTTTGCTGATGAACTCCACGGATCGGATATTGTGTTTGACTAGCAAATTAAAGAGCCTATCCTCATTATCCCAGTCCAAAAGGTCATCATGAATTTGATAGGCAATTCCGAGAAGGTTACCATAGTTACCCAAGGCGTGAATCTGATCCTCCTGACCATCCCCAAGAATTGCACCTATCTTAGTGGATGCTTCAAAAAGTGATGCCGTTTTGTGTTCAATGACCTTTATATATTCATCCTCAGTAATATCGTTATGTTTTGCAAACCTAATTTCCATCATCTCACCTTCACTCATTTTCGTAGCGGCGCTCGATAGCTCACTCATAACTCGTGAGTTGTTCATTTTTGATCCGATGTTCAGGATGATTCCGAGCACGAAATCGGCAGTAAGCACGCTGCTATTGTATCCATATTTAACATGAAAGGATGGTTTACCGCGGCGAAGCCTTTCTTCATCGATTATATCGTCATGAATAACAGACTCTGTGTGAAGAAGTTCAATAGCTGAACCTGCCATGAAAACATCTTCGGCAACATGAGAACCTGACCCGTTAGTAGCATGCACAGCCTCCATCGAGAGTAGCAATAGAAGGGGTCTGATCCTTTTGCCACCTTCACACGCGTATCTTAGAGGCGCATAAAATTCTGACCATGAATAAAGGTCGAGCTCTCTGCCGAGTGCTTCTTCTATTCTGGCGAGATAGTTGTTAAACTGTGCTACCAAAGGATTAGCTTTAGTGTTCAAACTACCAGTATTCAAAAATCAGTCCTTGCCCAAATTTATCTGGAAGTCAGAAGTATATTAATGCATTTCCAACATACTCTAGCCATTACTTCTAATACCTTGACGCGATGTCTTTAGGTCGATATTGCTCCGGCCGGGATTTGAACCCGGGATCTGCGACTTGAAAGGCCACAATGCTTGACCGGATTGTGCAACTGCTTCAATAAAGCAGCTCCTACACCACCGGAGCAAATGTGATTATCTAATTGAAGTTACTTCAAATAAAATCTTTCTCTTTTTTCCAGCCCGCTATTTCTGATCGATCTCTATTGCCGAGACTCGCAACAAGCATTTGTAAAGCTGTATCTATGGCACAGTTGCTCATACGCGTTGTATTGTATTCAGGCTCGCCGTGCGTAATAACTTATGCGGGAGTAGATTCTATTGCACAACATTTTTCTATCGGTTAGAATCAACTTAAGGCTAATGTGTACTCTGGTACAAAGTATTGATTTGGAAATCGAAGGGCGTAGTTTGTTAAAGCATCAGTTTTATCGTCTTTGGTCGGAGGGAAAACTAAATCTTGACCAACTGAAGGGATATTCTCTAGAGTATTTTCAGTTAGTTAAGGCGGTACCCGGCCTAGTTACCAATATTCTCGCTAATTGTACAATTGATGAGAATCTGAGAAGAGCATTAAATGAAAACCGTGAAGAAGAGTCTGAGCATATCCAGTTGTGGACAAAGTTCGCGGGATGTCTAGGGATAAAGCCAGAACACATTGATGATCATGTATCATCTGAAGCGACAGAGGAAGCTGTTAGCCAACTCAAAAAGTTAACAACACTATCTCTAGGCCAAGGTGCTGCAGCCATGTATGCTTATGAAAAGCAGTTGCCAGAGATAAGCCGATCAAAGATTGATGGCTTGAGGCAGTACTATAGCATAGACGATGGAACTGAGGCTCTAAAGTATTTTTTTGTTCATGAACGGGTCGATATCAGACATGCAGCGCTATGGAAGACAATCATTGAAACTGTCTCCGATGACCAGGACCAATCGTTGCTGACAGCAGCTACTGATTCTTTAGTTGCACAAAATAAATTATTGGATTCGGTATGTGAAAGATACATCGAGCAGGCCCACGCTTAGCGAAGCCTGGGATTATCAATATCGCTTTTAATTTTTCCACTTGGGTATATTTGAAACCTTTATAACCATCTTGTGAAGGAAGTGCTCTCTAAGCTGGGCCCATAGCTTAGCCTGGTAGAGCGACCGGCTCATAACCGGTAGGCCAGGGGTTCAAACCCCCTTGGGCCCACGCTAATTTTGTCGCTTTTTTTGCCGGAATATCAACACAATGAGTTCGATGCATAAAGAAGAATAAACGTACATAGAAAGAAGAGAACAATGTGAACTCCTCTACATGCTAGAAATATCCCTTATCTGTTAGCCCTCATAATTTTTCACGCGCCTGCCCTTCGGGATGTTATTCTCTTCCTACTTGATTCCATTAATCCAACAATTAGATATCCATACTCAAGGTTGTGTTTAGTGTGATTAATCCCGTAAGAGCCATGTGGTATAAACTTGCCATCCAATACATTTTCTAAATACAGTTTTGCTTTTCTTACTGAATTTGCTGCATGTTGAATTTGAAAAGAGGATAACTTCCTTCCGCTTTCGTTTTGAAGCGCGGTTTTAAAACCTTGCAAATTATCTGTATCTGCTATTAGCTTGCTATACTTTTGTATCTTGCTATAATTTTTGCCCAGGTCCTTAATTCGAAGGATATCTCTTCTCTCCAGTTTGGCAATTGATGCCTTTATATCTTCTTTTTTTCTCTCAGTTATTTTATTAAGGATGTCGACCAGCTCAGATTCTTCATCTTTGCTTAGGGCTGGTTTTTTTACTTTCATATCTTCCTCTATACTCTCTATACTTGCAGCAGTAGCGGTTGTAACTGGAGTCGTAGAAGGGGTAACAGATATGATACTATTAACATCTGACTTTCTCGTCTGATAATAAACTTCTACATTGTGTATAGGAGTTCTCTTACCACTTGTATCAACTCCCCCACCCAGAATAGCAACTACATCAACTATGATTTTTGGAAAAGCTATCTTGGACTTAGCATCCATGCTTTCATAGGTTGCCATAACATCTCGATAAACTCTGAATATCAGTTCATCGATAGCTTTCGTTCTCCCTTCTAAGCTCGTCGTGACAGCTATTGTGAGAAAATCATATACCTCCGATTGAGAAAATGCTCGTTGGTTTAAAAGGCACGAACCTGCGATTGCATTTAGAGCTGTGATCCAGCCCCAGTGTTGCGACCTATTTTCAAAGTCATTGGATTTTTCAATTAACTCGAAAGCTGTTTTACGCATCCGTTCATCGTGATTTATTTTCAGAAGCTGTAGGCATCTTGTTAGTCTTTCTTTCATCAACTTCATTTCCTCTCCACGCTGGACAGGAGCCCTATCGGTCATACGACTGTTTTTCATAGGTACCTCACTTCGATCCCTAATGTCTTATTCGTTGGATGCTTGCACCTACAGCTTCTTGAACCATGAAGGGAAAACTTGTGATGACATCGGTAGTATGCGCATATTGGCTCAGCTTGTTGACCCAACACATTTAACGATCTCCATTTTTCCAGCCCTTGGTCCTTTACTCCGTCCTGTTCTAACTTGAGTTCTTGCTCATCATTATAGGCGGCCTTAGACAACTTTACATTAAGACTAGTCCCTTCAGTCTGCTCTCTCATCCAATGGCAACTATAACAATAACGGCATTTTATACAAGTAAATTCGGTTCTATTTCCACATGAAACACAAACCAAATACCTGAAAGATAGCGAATCCCGAAGGTATTCGTGTGGTGGTTGAAGTATATGCTGCATCTCTGTTCCCAATCTAAAGGATGACGATTGCATACTACTTGCTTACCGCCATTCCGATCTTTCCCTTAGCTTTAGCTGCTGTTGATGTCGACGCCTTCCCTTTTACTTTAAGACTAGCTTTCAAAGCCTCAATAATATCTGTTGTTTCTTCAGCCGTTTTCTCTACCTCATTGATCGTGACTTTTTCCCCTTTGGACTTAGCTTCTATTATTTTCTCAAGTTCTTTAGCGTATGTATCGGAGTATTGACCCGGATCAAACTTGTCAGTCGTAAGGTTATCAACTAATGCCTTTCCCAGCGATAGCTCCTTGGCATCGATTTTCTGTAAGCTTTCCAATCCACCGATTTCATCCATTGGCCTTATTTCATCCAAATACTTTAGCTGGTGCATCACAAGACCTCTTTGATACGCTCTTAACGCAACTAGCTGCTCTTTTTCCCTTAACACTACTTTGCCTATTGCTATTTTTCCAGTCTCATGTAGTATTTTGACAAATAGTGCATAGGCTTTAATCGAAGTTTCGCTTTTCTTCTTTCCGGCATCCGGACCAACATAATAGTTCTTTTCAATGAAAATAGGGTCAAACTCCTCCGACTCTATAAACTCCTTAACTTCTACAGTGTTAGTTGTTTTGAGTTTGATATTTTCTATCTCTTCTTTCTCTAGCACAACATAGTCGTTACTTGTTATCTCATATCCTTT
>JAREAJ010000007.1 GCA_029240395.1 Nitrososphaeraceae archaeon | reverse complement strand
TGCCTTATCAGCGTGATTGTTATTGTTCTCTATTATCGTATATGGGGACCCCGTCATATTAGCCAGCGAAACGATCATCATCCTAGACAGATCAATTTCGTGTTGTATTTCTTCTTCGGACAGTAGCTCCCGATGCCTGGTAGTATCCGCCTGGCGTCTCAAGCTAATTTCCCCGGCATTTGCAATGATTAGCAACAGGTGGGTGGGTCTTATAATCTGAACAATGTTCAGGGGAATCCCAGGATAATACCACTGAGAGGTTTTTATAAAAAGATGAGTATCAATTATTATAATATTTTCATTCATTCCAGCGATCCTTTTTGCGGCATCTTGTTGTAGGTCTCTCTGCTCCCCTATCGAAAGATTCGTCATTTCATCTCTATTATTTACATTTTTCTTGCTTGCTTCTTCGAACATCAGCGTTCCGAATACAGCGGTTGCAACCTTTAAGCCCCTCAGCCTGAGAATATTCTGAACCTGAGCGATTACCGTCGTTTTTCCGACCCCTGGAATACCCACAATTACTGCTCGTACACTATTTTCGTCCAAGTAGAGCCGCCAATTTTGGCATGTGTATATCGACCTGTTCTCTAACTAGAAGATTGTAATAATTTACTAAAATGTCAACCATCAGCAGGATTCCAATTCCTGAGCCAAATACAGTTAATACATCAGAAATTGAAGCGACAAGTCCTATTATTATGCCGCCTGCTATGGTAACTGAGGGTATATACTTGTTGAGCAGAGCCTCTACAGATCCTTCTGATCTTCTGAAACCCGGTACTTGCACATCGGCATCTAACAAGTTTTTTGCAGCCTTCCCGGCGGACAGTCCTCCAAGCTCCACCCATAATCTTCCGAAAATGGTGACAATGGTGGTCAGGAATAGGATGTATACTACAGCCCTTACGGGATCCTGTAATGCAACATCAAGGCTTCTAGGAGCGGTTATATAATATAGCACCCCCCCTGTAGGCGACTGCGGGCTGCTGGGATCAAATTGTGCAAGCCAATTGAAGGTGGGGCTGCTATTTTGGGGATTATAGTTTGCCCACAACATTTGACCCATAAAGATTGCATTTGCAAGGAGGGCCGAGGCTAGAATAACCGGAATATTGGAAGTGTACAACAACTTTATTGGATAAACGGCAGTAAACCCTCGGTACTTGGTAGAGACTATGGGAATGTCCACGTGAATGCCTTGGATATATACTAATACCAAAAGAACGCCGGCAGTCACAAACAACCCAAACAAACTCGGAAGCTGCCCTACCCTGAACAAAGTTTCTGCTAAATCGCCATTGATGGCAGAATCAATAACAAAGGGAATAACACCTACAGGACCGTCATCTGCAGGGATAGGACTGAAGACACTCCAGAGTATGCTCTGTGCCACGCCAGCCATAATGAATAAACTTATGCCCGATCCCAGTCCCCAGCCCTTTTGAACAAGCTCATCAAGCATCATGACAATAAAACTCGCCGCAATCAGCTGACCCACAACCACAGGTATAAACGCGGGGCTCGCCACAAGGTTTCCGTAGACGCTTACACCGTATAGTGCTCCCTCTGCTACTATGACAACAATCGTAACTATCTTCGTGGCTGACGTAAAGAGAGCCCTGTCATCCGGATTTTTGAAATTTAGCTTTAGTAAATCAGAACCCTTAAGCAACTGCATCAGTAGACCTGCTGTCACAATGGGTCCTATGCCCAGCTCCAAAAGCGTTCCTTGCTGGGCAGCGAATATTACTCTCGCAAACGCTAGGAAATCAAACCTGGGGTCGTCGGTGACGCCGTAAAGTGGAATCTGCCCCATCACAAGATACAATAATACAGCAATACCCGACCAAATTAGTTTCTCGGAGAGTTGTATTTTCTTTTTTGGTTTCTCTACTTGAGGAACGTATTTGGAGATTGTTTTTACTCCTCTTCTGATTACACTTTCACTTTGTGTGGTCCTCATTTGAGATAACCTCACCTCCTGATGACTCAATTTTTTGTTTTGCAGCCCTAGAGAATTGCTTTACCTTAACGCTGATAGCGCCCTGTAACTTTCCTCCTCCCAATATCTTATCGTACCCTAACGAGGTCAAATCCAAATATGCTTTACCGTTCTCCTTGAGAGAACCATGTCGTGAAAATAGAGAATCTAGTTGCCCCACGTCAGCCCACTTTTGGACAACCACTGTAGTTGGAGGATTAAAGGTATTATGACCAAAGTGGTCGGGTTCTTCTATAACTGTCCTGATCCAGAAGTGCTTATGTTTTCCCGCTCCTCCGACACCTCCACGTGCCCCTGACTGCCTGTGTTGGCCTACTTGACCCCAACCGCAATATCGGCTTCCTCTTTGCTTTCTGCTTTTTCTAAGTCGGGTAGCCATAGGTCTCACATTCTCCTTTTTATCATTAGACTAACGGTATCGTACTTTAGATCCAAATATTACACCTTAATTAAGTCTTCCTGTACTTTAGATCATCCTTCTCATTATTTCGACCAATTGCTCATCTTCGCCCAGCACACCCTTTTGATGAAATTGTGTTTTCGTTTTCCTCTTAAATCCGCCGCGAGGTGGATTTAAGGCAAACCAGGGTTTAACAATTTGCAAGCTCGAAAACCTTACCTTGTCTTCAGCCAAATCGGAAGCTAGCTCATTCAAATCATTATATGGACCTGGATTTGGAAATTTCAGTGGTTTGGAGCCAATGGTTTTCCCCTTTTTTTCTAGCAGCTCTTTTAGGAAGCTAGCGTCAGCATGACTCCAGGCTACGAAGTCCTTGATCTTTCTTAGCATACCTATGGATTCTGGCGTTTCAGGTAATATGGTTGCCCAGAATTTTTTGTATAAGCTGAGATTATTCATAGTGTACCTTGCCCAATGGGGAACATTTACTGTCCCTTTAACTCTCAGAACGACATATGCCACGATTATATCACCCCATGATGTACGTGCTTCTTATAGCGCTGAAAACAGCTTTAGTTGTAGACATCATCGTATTTGTGGATCCAAAAGACTTTGTCCATGCATCCTTCAATCCTGCTAATTTTAATAAATTTCTAATGTTCTCTCCCGCGACCAGACCCAAACCTCTCGGCCCTGGAATAATTTCTATGGTAACACTTCCTCCTTTACCTCGAACCTTAAAGGGGATTGAATGAAGTTCAGCACACCGACACTCCCAGCTGCCACAACCTAGTTTAACGGGTATTACATTTAGATAAGCCGCATTTGTCGCCTTATCGATTGCTATTCTCATTTGTGCTGCTTTACCTTTTCCTAAACCGAACCATCCTGCTTCGTTGCCAATAGCCACCAATGCATCGAATCGTGTCATTTCGCCTGCGTCAGTTTGCTTTTGGACTATGCCGACATGAACCACCTGGGTTTTCATATCCGGAATCAAGTGCTTAACTATTTCAGCTTCGTGGATCCTCATGCCGTTTTCGTAAACCTGTTCCATTGAGTTGATTTTTCCTTCTAATACTAAACTGCCCAAAGTTGTGCGAGGCTTCCACTCACTTATCTGCTCTTGGTGTTTAGAATATCTGCTCATTCTGCAGGCCTATCTCCTGAGATAGAAGAATTGAGACTTGAAGGATGCTGATTTTGATTTTTTACCTGACCCGAAAGGCTTTCCTCCATTATTCTGGATGTTATTTCCCCGACGTGAGACTGATAGTTCTCAGGTACTAAGCCTTCTTTTATTAGCGAGGAAAAAAGCCTATTGTACTTGTTGACATCTTCGTTTTTTATTTTTATCGCGTAGTCAGCAATGTGTCGACCATAGAGCCGATCTTGTGAAGGAAATGTTTCTTCAGAAATTGGTACATCCATTCCAGACTCGACAATGCCTTTCATACAAGCAGCTATTCTACTTGTAAATGGCTTGTTTCCAATGTACAGTATCGCTTTTTCAATTCCATTCTGGCGAGCCTTCTTACCAAGCAGGATCCCAAGCAGAAAGCAAGCAGGAAGACTGTTCAAAGAGCCCTTCCAACCGTGTCGTCGGAGTTCTCTACTGTGAACAGAGACCTTTACCACATCCCCTCCAATTTCAGGTTTAAGAACCTGTGCAATCACATTTTGATTTGTAATTTTGATGGTAACGAAATTTTGCCTTCCGATAAGGAGAGCCTGCCTCTTTCGATAATTCGTTTTACGTGTGCGAATTCTTTTTAAAGTGCGAACATAACTCATGATTATACTCCATTAACAATTGAAACCCTGACAATCTAAAAGACTTATAAACGTTTTAGCTGACAATGTGTTCTAAGAAAAAACGTTACTTTTCCACTCGTCGAAGGGATATTGTCGCAGCAAACGCACCTGCTCCAATACCATTATCTATATTCACCACAGCCAAACCCAATGAACAGCTTTGTAGCATAGTTCCAAGTGCGGCGACCCCGTTTGAACCAAAACCATAGCCCGACGAAGCAGGAACTGCTATGACCGGAATATCAACAAGTGAAGAAACCACGCTCGGCAAAGCTCCCTCCATTCCCGCAACGACGACGATCGCGCTTACATCGCGGGAAATCATTTCCTTTAGTATTGGAAACAATCTATGAATGCCTGCAATGCCAACATCGTATGAAGTCAATGAACTACAACCCATGGCTTTTGCAATTAGGCGTGATTCTTCTGCAACCCCTATGTCAGAGGTCCCCGCTGCTAATATACCGATTTTTGGCCTTGTTGTGTTGTCTACCTGGGACATAATCTTTTTCGATACAAGAATTGTTGAGCTTCTGGTTCCGACTTCGATAACGAAACCTTTTCTTTTAAGCGACGAATATATCACAGAACGGTCGGGTTCTTTTATCCTGCTGATTACTACAACACTCTTTTTTGCAAGCACGGAGAGTGCAATACGAACTACATCCCTGGAAGCTTTTCCTTCCGACAATATCACTTCCGGGGTAAGTTTCCGAAGTTCTCTGCCCATATCTATTTTGGCCAAGTTGTCGCCTACGGACTTTATCGAAAATATAGAAATATCTCTCTGAGCCTCAGCCACGGTGATTTCCCCCTTACTAAGTCTTACGAGAATCTCTTTTAAATTCAACTTTTTCGTCCGAAGTTACAGGCACAAAATAGCATTCCTAGGCTATTCCAATTGATTGTATCGCTTGCTGTACGTCCGAAACTCCCTTGGTAAATAATAGCTTTTCATCTTCGTTGAGGGTCAATTCAATTATTCTCTCTAAACCACCATGTCCGATCACGGCAGGTACGCCTATGCATAAATTACTAGCTCCAAATTCTCCTTCCAGGAAAGCCGAAACCGGAATGACAGATCTTTTGTCTCTTAGAATTGCTTCGACAATTGTGGCTATTGCATTTCCTGGCGCGTGTGTAGTCGCTCCCTTGTTAGAGATAACCTTAGCTGCTATGTTCTTTGTTTTATCCAAGAGTTCTTGTGATTGTTGCTGCGACAAAAACTCTCTCAACGGAATTCCTGATATCGATGAAAAACGAAAAAGGGGTAACATATTCTCGCCATGTTCGCCGATAACCATAGCGCTAACTGACCCCCTTGATACATTGAGCGCTTCAGAAATGAAGCTTTTGTAACGTGAAAGATCTAGCATTCCTCCCATTCCTATGACTTGCGTTCTATCAAACTGTGTTTTTTTTAATGCCACATAGGTCATAGGATCCAGAGGGTTGGTTACCACCACAAGTTTGGAATTTGGAGCGTGCTCCCGAACCTGCTCAGCCACATCGCTCACAATCCCAGCATTTATCTTTAGTAGGTCCATCCTGGTCATCCCGGGTTTCCTTCCGACCCCAGCAACGAGAACAACAATTTCAGATCCTTCCATCTCTTGATAATTGTTACTTCCGTAGACATTGCAATCTATACCTCTTTCGGATAGCTGGTGATTTATGTCCATGGCTTCTCCCTGAGGGAGCCCCTCGACTATGTCAAGGAGCAAGATGTCATCTAATTCCCTAAGGCCACAGTTAAGCGCTGCGGATGCACCAACTTTTCCGGAGCCTATGATGGTAATTGTCATTCAAAAAGTCAGGCCTAATTTAACTTATAAGTCTTACAAATTCCCGAAAACAAATTTTTTTGATGGGGATTGGGATTCCACTCTCCAAAGTTAGCCCTAGATTGAAATACTCATAGCCAACCCATATCGCTTGGAATTATGGACGCATGATTCCATATAAATAACGACGCCAATCTAATTACTCAATGGGAAGAATCGCAGTAATCGATTGTCAGGTTGGCGGAATTTCCGGAGACATGTTGCTTTCTTGCCTGGTGGATGCTGGTGCAGACAAGAATCGTGTCCGTACCGCCGCGTTTGAATGCCAGAATTACCTCAAAGGTAGTACAATTGATGAGCTGAGATTTGAGAAGAGACAATTCCGTGGTCAAAGGGCAATTCAAATGGTTTTCAAATATCGAGATGATGTTACGGTCCGTAAAGGGCATGAAATGTACACTTCTCTCGCGCGTTGTTGCGAACACATCGGGATAAGCGCAAATGCAAAGGCCTTTGCTCTGGAATCATTGCAAAGGATCGTGAGGGCAGAATCGGCTGTCCATGGCCAACAATACCGCAAAGTTACTCTCCATGAGTCGTCAAGCATTGACACGTTTGTTGACCTAATTGGTTGTGCAGTGGCATTAGAGGACTTAAAGCTCTTCGGTTGTAGGATTTTCTCGACCAAGGTTGCAGTGGGTAGCGGGCAATTCAAATTTTCACATGGTCTCGTTCCTAATCCTGGTAACGCCATTCTCGAAGTCTTTAAGGGCCTGCCATTTACTCTGTTTGGGACTCCTGTGGAAGAAGAGCTAACAACGCCCACAGGGGCAGCAATGCTAGTCACATTGTCTGGACGTGGTCTTGATCATTATCCTGCTATCAGTCCTGAGCGGACTGGATACGGTGCAGGACAGAGATCTCAAAAAACACCCAACATTTTAAGGATTTTAATAGGCAAATCGCCACAATCCCAGGAACTCGATACCGACTCGGTATTCGTGATTGAAACTCATATTGACGACCTTTCTGGCGAAATCTTGGGTAATGTCATAGAGAAGCTTGACAAGTCAGGAGCTCTAGATATTTCCGTAGTTCAGGGTATAACAAAAAAAAATAGACCTATGTACATTGTTAAAATCATATCAGACCTGACGAACCTAAATGATATTTTAGATCTCCTTTTTGCTGAGTCTGGTACGTTGGGCGCCCGAGTCCAAGAGGTAAGGAGGATATTGATCCCTAGGGCTATCGTAACAACGTCAATGAATATCTCAGGTCGGCCATTTAATATCCGAGTCAAAATCGCAAAAGACCTGAAAGGTGACATTATCAATATCAAACCCGAGTTTGAGGATATAAAGAATATATCTCGGACTGTAGGTTTGTCAACAAAGTCAGTAATGGACCTAGTAAAGGCAGAAACGCTTCAGCGATTTGGGGAAAAATAAATGGTTACAGAAGTAGAAAACCTCCACCAAGTAATCAAATGGTTCGGCGATAATGGTAAGCCTGTCATCGTGGCTCTCTCTGGAGGAGTAGACAGCGGAGTAGTAGCTTTGGCTGCAAAGAAAGCCCTTGGAGATGACGTGATAGCTGTCACAGCAAATTATAATACCTTGTCAAATGATGAACTAGGTTCAGCAAAAAATGTTGCCCGCGAGCTAAATATTTCTCACCGGATTGTAACTTACGATGAACTTGCCAACCCACTTTTTGTAAAGAATGATAGATCGAGGTGTTATCACTGTCGGACAGAGTTGTCATCCCACCTTATAGAAGAAGCACGCAAGTTAGGTGCAAATTTAATCGTGGATGGAACACAAATCGATGACTTGCGCGATGTTAGGCCAGGGATCAAGGCGCTTAAAGAGCATGGCATTAGAAGTCCGCTTGTTGAATGTGGATTGAATAAAAAACAAATTCGAGCAATGGCATTAAAGTTTGGTCTTTCTGTTTTCAATAGACCTTCAAACTCATGTTTAGCTTCCAGAATTCCAGTAGGCATGCCTGTTACATACCATAGCCTGAAAAGAATTGAGAATTCCGAAATTGCTGTGAAAGCCGTCTTTGATGTGTCTCAGGTTCGAGTAAGGGACCACGGAGACATTGCGAGGATAGAGGTTCCAAAAGAAGAACTAAAAAAATTCTTCGACCCCGCCAAACTAGATATTTTAAACATGCAGATCAAGAAACACGGGTTCAAGTACGTAACCATCGATATCGGAGGTTATAGTTCTGGAAACCTTTCCATACTAGATAACTCCAGGGGAATCAAAAAAGTATGAATGCAGACAATCATGGCAGGATCTACTTAGATAATGCAGCAACAACTCCTGTGTCAGAGGAAGTCATCCGAGAGATGATCCCGTACTTGACCACCTACTACGGCAACCCGTCTTCACCACACTCGTTCGGATACGAGTCAAATAGAGGGATAAAAATAGCGAGAAAGCGTGTCTCTGCACTGATTGGTGCACATCCATCGGAAATAATATTCACAGGGAGTGGAACAGAGGCCGACAATCTTGCTATAAAAGGAGCGGCCTATTATACTAGAGATAGATTTCCAAATAAGAATCATATTGTTACGTCCACAGTTGAGCACGACGCTGTAATTGAATCGTGCAAAGATCTTGAAAAAAATGGATTCAAAGTATCGTACGTGCCCGTAAATTCAGAAGGATTGGTAAATATTGCAAAGTTCGAAGAATCTATTTCAACTGAGAAAACAGCGCTTATCAGTATAATGTTAGCCAATAATGAGATAGGAACGATCCAACCGATACGAGAATTGGTAACAATCGCGCGTCGCAAAGCAGGAAATGTACTCTTTCATACCGATGGTATTCAGGCTCTTGGAAAGATCCCGATTAACTGCATCGAGCTTGGTGTAGATCTAATGGCAATTTCATCCCATAAGATAAATGGACCAAAAGGAGTAGGTGGATTGTTTGTAAAAAAAGGGTCGGAGATTAACGCCTTAATTTCGGGAGGTGGCCAAGAAAATTACCTCCGCTCGGGAACAGAAAATGTTCCCGGAATTGTAGGATTCGGAAAAGCCTGCGAAATCTCGATGCCGCAGGTCATCTACATCGGGACCCGCATTCGAGAAATTCGAGACCATCTTGTTGGAAAAATAAAGTCCAACATACCCGCAGCCCGATACAATGGCCCTTCAGATACCAGTTACAGACTTCCTAACATCGCCCATTTTACGTTCGAGGGAATCAACGGCGAGGATCTGATAATCAAGCTTGACGAACACGGAGTAGCTGCCTCTACAGGGTCTGCATGTGCGGCCAAAAAGCAAAGAGAGTCACATGTGCTGAGATCAATGGGTTTTTCTCCGCCTGAGATTTCAGGTTCACTGCGTTTTAGTTTAGGTCCTAGCAACACCATGAATGAGGTTGATGACGCCGCTGCGGCTTTGAAGGTGGTTATTGATCAGTTAAGCAAACTTTCACCCTATTCAGAAGGCAAGCTATCACGATCGAAATAATTATAATCAGTTCTTGCTGCCAATCTATCATGTCTAACGTTTCTTCTTCGAACGTCGAAATAGGGAAAAAGGCACCAGACTTCGAACTACCAGATATGAATATGAAAACGCACAAGCTTTCCGATTACAGAGGACAAAAGGTTGTTCTTGCATTCTTTCCAGCAGCCGAATCTCCTGTGTGCTCCGTAGAGATGTGTAACTTCAGAGATTCTAATCAAGAGCTTAGGGCGATAGGTGCGCAGGTCATAGGAATCTCGGTGGATGGTCCATTCGCAAATAAGATGTTCGCGCAAAATAAACAGCTAAATTTCCCTGTACTTAGCGACTACAAAAGAGACACAATAAGAAAGTATGGTGTCGTGATGAAGGATCTTGCGAGCTTAAAAGACTATGACGCAGCAAAGAGGTCTATTTTTGTTCTAGATAGCGACGGAATGGTCGTGTACAAGTGGATTTCGGATAATCCAATGGTTGAACCTAATTACGACGAGGTAAAGTCCAGTTTGCAAAAGCAATAGCAATAAGTATAACTGAAATTGAGTTTGACATCGAATGCTGCAACAGTCATGCGCTAATCTAATACAGCAACGACGTCATATCTTGCTACCGTATCGCCCTGAGATACCTTAATTTGCTTCAGGTTGCCATCTCGATGAGTCTTTACTGCGACTTGCATTTTCATTGACTCCAATACTATAATAGGATCGCCTCTCTTAACAGCTGAACCCGCCTGGGCAACAATACTGACTACCCGGCCAGGTATCTGACTCTTGACATCCTTGTCCCCGCCTTCCGTTCTTTGATCTTTGGATAAAGAGCTCTTAAGAATTTCTTGGATGCTAGGATTTTTCCTTATTGAGATAAGGGTTGTGTGGATCAATAGCCGGACCTCGCGTGATTCTGATTGAACTACTTTTACTCTGTAGTATTTTTTATCTAAGATGAACTCAATCTCGCTGCTAGTTACCTTCAACAAAGTAACTTGATGAGTGCCGTCTTCCATTTCTAACAGCAAGGCTCCTCTGCCCAATGTCTGGACTATACTGACCTTCCGCGGTTTGTGTAATCCACTAATTTCTAATTCCAATTTATACTCCCCGATTCTTGCCTCCTTTGAGACCAGTCCACCCCGAGAGAGCCCGAGATGTAGACTTATGAACGTCATTTGGGCTGACGTCTTGAGTAAATTCTGAATGTATTAGCAGAGCAGCCGCTGCTGCGTCAGCGTATCTCCTTATTTCATTTTCGGTAGCCTCGTTCATCTTTTCTATGATTGCGTTTCGATCCAGATAGTCTGTTGAAAGATTTCCCCGTATGAAATTTGGCTCACTTATGATCGTCTTATATAGGGGAATAGTTGTGTTGATACCCTCGACTCTGAATGAGCTTCGCTATCAGGGAGTCGTAATAGCCCGAAACAGTGCAACCGGGATAAAGATAAGAATCAACTCTAATGCCAGGACCATAGGGCAAGCTGCAGTCAGGAACAAGGCCAACCGACGGAGCAAATTCAATAAAAGGATCTTCGGCGTTGATTCTGCACTCAATCGCAGCGCCATGCATCTTGATGTCTTCCTGTCTGAAATCAATTTCTTCACCTTGGGCGATCATTATCTGTAGTTTAACTAGGTCAAGTCCAGTAACCAATTCAGTTACGGGATGTTCCACCTGGAGCCTAGAGTTGATCTCAATGAAATAAAAGTTCCCATGCTCGTCACGTAAGAATTCTGCTGTCCCAGCATTGAGGTAGTCAACAGCCTGTGCTGCTCTGACCGCTATTTCGCCAACTTCCTCTCGTGTTTTTGCATCGACGACCGGCGAAGGGGAAAGTTCTATAAGCTTTTGGTGCCTTCTCTGAATAGAACATTCTCTCTCAAAAAGATGTCTACCATTTCCATGGGAGTCAAGAAGCAGTTGGAATTCAATATGTCTTATGTTTTCTAAGTATTTCTCGACAAAAAGCGCCGACTTTCCAAATGCAGCTGTAGACTCTGCCGAAGCCATTTCAAATTCCTGCTTAAGTTGTCCCTCATTGGAAGCCATTCTAATCCCCCTTCCTCCTCCCCCAAATGCAGATTTTAATAGCACCGGGTATCCAGCTTTGGCCGCAACATCAAGGGCCTCCTGCACGCCTTTCACTATACCCACACTTCCAGGGACAATAGGCACCTTGGCCTTTTTCATTAGTGCCTTACATTTCATTTTGTCCCCAGTCAGTTCCATAGCCCTACTTCTGGGTCCAATGAACACAATATTCTCCTTCTCGCACCTCCCGGCAAAGCCTTCGTTCTCGGATAAGAATCCATAACCGGGATGAATTGCGTCGGCCCCTGCCTTTTTCGATGTTTCAATAATTCTATCTATGTTCAAATAACTTTCAGAAGGAGACGGAGGGCCTATGTGGTAACATTCATCAGCGAGTTTCACATGGAGCGAACCTACATCCTCATCTGAGTAAATGGCTATTGGTTTTATTGACATATGTCTACAGGCACGTACTATCCTCAGAGCAATCTCACCTCTGTTAGCTATCAGGATTGAAGAAATTTTCTTAGCGATCTTCCCTCAGGCCTCCTAAAGATTGATGTTTCCGTGCTTTTTGGGTGGCCTAATTTCTCTTTTGTCGGCCAGGCTCTCAAGTGCACGAATGATAAATGGCCTAGTTTCCATCGGATCTATAACTACGTCAATAATGCCCTTTTCAGCAGCTATATACGGGTTAGCAAACTTGTCTCTGAATTCTTTAGCAAGTTTTTTCTTGGTCGCAAGAGCATCTGGAGACTGCTTTAGGTCCTTTCGATGAATAATAGTAATTGCGGCTTCTGGTCCTAAAACGGCAATTTCGGCAGTCGGCCATGCATAATTGATATCAGCCCTAAGATTCTTGCTCCCCATTGCTATGTAAGCACCACCATAGGCTTTACCTATGATGCATGTTATTTTTGGAACCGTGGCCTCACAGTAAGCAAAGAGCAACTTGCTTCCGTGTCTAATAATGCCATTGTGTTCTTGGTCGGCACCTGGGAGATAACCTGGTGTATCCACCAATGTTATGATAGGAATATTATAAGCGTCACAGAAGCGAATGAATCGCGCAGCCTTATTTGAAGAATTAATATCGAGAGCACCGGCCAAATATGATGGCTGATTGGCAACGATTCCTACAGATCTCCCATTCATCCTCCCAAAGCCAATCACAATATTCTCTGCAAATAGTTCATGAACTTCCATAAACTCTCCTGAATCAACTATGGAGTTAATTATCTGTTTCATGTCATACTGTTGATACGGATTCTCCGGCAATATATTTACGAGATTTGGGTCTATTCGATTTGGATCGTCGCTGGTTTCAGCCAATGGGGGTGCTTCTGTGTTATTTTGGGGTAGGTAAGAAAGCAACTTCTTAATTTTATCCATACATTCGAATTCGTTTCTGGCAATAAAATGTGCGACGCCCGACTTGGATGCATGGGTCCGAGCACCTCCTAATTCCTCAAAGGAGACGTCCTGGCTTAGTACTTCCTTAACAACTTCTGGGCCTGTAACGAACATTTGGCCAACATTCTCAACCATGATAACAAAATCCGTCATGGCAGGAGAATATACAGCGCCGCCCGCACATGGACCGATGCTGGCAGTAATCTGTGGTACGGCACCTGATGCAAGCGTATTATGGAAGAATATATCACCATAGCCATCTAAACTAAGAACACCTTCTTGAATCCTCGCACCGCCGGAGTCGATTATGCCTAAAAGAGGTGCGCCGACCTTTAAAGCATGTTCCATTATTTTCACTATCTTTTTACCTGCCATTTCACCTAGAGAGCCTCCCAAAATTGTAAAATCGTAAGCATACAAAAATACGAGCCTACCGTCTACACGTCCAAATCCTGTTATTACTCCATCACCTGGGAATTTTTGGCTGGCGGATTCATCTCTGTGGGTCGTGTACTTGTCGATCTCTAAAAAAGTCCGGGGATCTAATAAAAGATCGATTCTTTCTCTGGCAGTAAGCTTACCTTTTGAGTGTTGTGCAGCAATCCTTTCTTCTCCTCCGCCTATTTCTGCCGCTTTTTTGAGGTCATATAGTCTCTTAATTTTTTCCTCATGCATGACGGTGTAGATACTCCTAAGAGTTAGATATATAAACTGATTAGAAGCGGAACTAATATCTAAGTTCCTATGAGTTTATTTATTCCCTGAGCCCGCTCCTTCCTCCGCGAGCTCGACGGAAGTAATTCATGCCAAGGTTATAATTATCAAAGAGAGACTGTAGGGATTCTATCTCTTCCTGAAGCCTCTGGATATCTGTCAGCGATATCTCTTGATTATTCTTCAACTGTTCTAATTTCAGACTTTTTTCTTCGATAAGTTTTCCGACGTTACGTTCATATTCGCTTGCCAACTGGGAAGGCTCGGTTGCCATCTTCTAATATTCTTTGCTGTATTAGAAGCAGTCAAGATAGTAATTCTTTCTGCAGCAACGGAACTGCGCCCTGGATGGGATAACAGCAACTGGGTCAGAATCGATTCATCCTTCCGAAATTTGAAATTTCCTTCGAAAGGGCATCCGCGGTCTTAGGCTCTAGGGCGAGTCCTTGGACGAACGGCAGGAGGTCTATCCTTTGGCGCAGTAATACTGCCAAAAGATAAGGGAGATAAATTGCTCCGAAGACGCTTACCGAAGTGTGAGATTTTGCCGCGAGAGTTAAGAGCAGTTCTCTCAGTGCAAGACTTCTCGCAAATATAGGAGCAGATATTTGCCATGGCTGGCTGTACTGATTATACGATATATTCTTGTTACTTATATGGTAAAAAAGGCCATGAGAGATTATGCGATGTAGGTACCTTAGCAGGTCCCAGTGTCGTCTTTTGAAGACTCGACCGATTATAAGATCACACTTCGATAATACATCAAGTGCAGCAGCCACTTCATTTATTTCAAGCCTAGATGATACTATTGTGGAAAAAAAGGCGGACAAGATATCTTTCCGCCTTTGCTCTGGTGATTGACCATAATGCGGGTCAGAGTAACCGCCATCGATATTCATTAAAGTCTCTCTAGCAGCTTCGATTTTTGGCGCGGCTAGAAAGTTGGTTATAGCGAGAGATATATCTATACTAAAGGACGTATCTCTTTTAGAATTATATCCTGAAACCCATGACTGGGCTGCATTTAGCAAGGCCCTGATATCGCCGTTTGAGTTCCTTACGATCTGAAGTAAATCCTTGGTTTGGGTATTCTTTCCTTCCCGTTTCATTACATAATTGAGAAAGAGAAGAAGTAAACTTGGATGGACTCTATCAAACTCCACGACTTTGCACAGCCTGTTCAGTGCTCTCAGCTTAATGTCCCTGCTGTTAGCAGCCATAATTATAGGAACCGTCGGCTCCTTTATGAGCACTGCTAGAGATTCTATCCCACCGGCGTCCTGTCTGCCAGAAATTCCGTCAATCTCATCTAAGAATAGCAATGTTTTCTCTGAAATGAGAGACCTATTCTTCAAGATAGGTACAATTGTTTCAGTTAGGATACCTCTATTCCTAGTATCACTTGCATTCATTTCGATTAAGTCATATCCAAATTGCTTGGACACAGCCTTAACAAAAGTTGTCTTACCCACGCCCGGAGGACCTGCTAGGATCAATGGCTTTGTGCCGTCGACCCATCTTAGAAGCCACTTTGCAACATAACTTCTTGCTTCCTCATTACCCACCATGTCCTGTATCCTGGTGGGTCTATAGGAATCAGACCACATCATTACAGGTATACAGTACCAGTTCTAAAGTTGGGCTTATGCATAAGACTTTCAATAACTCTACATTTTTAGAGGCAGGCTCAGATTCTTGTGTAATAGAGGGTAAAGGTCTCTTCGGTTAAGGTCGTTGTACCAATATTGGTTGTAGTGACTCACGGTTAAAAAGAGAAATTCCAAAAATGGTTTATAGTCGAAATCAGGGGGCAGCATGTCCAATGCCATTCTAGCCTCATTTAGATAGGATTCGCTTTTTTTCATTGTTAGATCAAATGACTTTTTTACATTGTTGGTGGTAACAAAAAAATATAGTGGCCATGAAGGTGATTTGATTGCACCATTTTTTATCGCATCCTGTATCTCATTACCACAGCCAACAGATTCTCCTGCCTTTGCCATTCCGAAATTAAATATCTCACTTAGGGGTTTAATGTTCAGTGCCATATTTCTTCCAGTGGTCCCCATTATAGCACGATACTTTTTATAGCAACCATTCATGTTCTCATCGCTTATCAACTCTGGCTTCATCTTTAGCTTAGCATCAATGGATTGACCAATTCTAGCATCTTTAAATCCCTCCTCGAATGACTTTAACATACTATCTCCGCCCTGAGAAATTTTTTCTCTGGCTATCTCCAAAATGTAAGGATTCATTAGCTTATAGTCATCTAAATATTCCAGATCCTCATCTCTGTCTATAATTCTATCCATTGGCTCGCTAAGATCTATCGCTATTAGATGACCGTCGACAATCGCATTTCGAGTTTCGCTAGGCAGGTTCTGTTTGTAATAGAGAGATGCTGCATCAAATAATGCGTCTAAAACTGGAAATGTCATCTTTACGAAATTGGAGTTTAATATTCTGCTTACTCTGTCAGCGAGAAGCTCAGGCTTTGACAACCTAGCTCGGACGTCCGAGATCTTATTATCCTCTAATGCCATTTCCCCGGATGCCGTTTCTTCTACAAACTTTTTCATCGTTAGAGCGGGATTAGGATCGGAAATCACTTGAGTGTGGAGTGAAAGAAGAAACCGTTTAGTAAAGTCCTGAAACCTTTCCTCTATGTTATTGTTATATTTATAAAACTGCTTGTATCCTTTCTCTCGAAGTATGCCTTGCTTTAATATCTCTTTGCCGGATTTTGTACCCATTAACGCTGATTTTCTGAACAGAAAGTCGTCCTTGCTACTCATCGATATCGTTTGAGTATATTCTCTCTTTATTTAACTTTGATTTCGGATGGAATCTCCCCAGCATCACGTTTTAAAACAAATCAAATTGCCAGAGGGAATATAACGGCGTCTTTGGTATTATCTAGAAGACATGGCAATACGTTCCT
This sequence comes from Nitrososphaeraceae archaeon, assembly GCA_029240395.1. Taxonomy (GTDB): domain Archaea; phylum Thermoproteota; class Nitrososphaeria; order Nitrososphaerales; family Nitrososphaeraceae; genus TH5893. The sequence goes on along the minus strand of JAREAJ010000007.1, from coordinate 14,391 downwards.
GCTCATTCTTTTTCTTTATGGCGTAACTTGACATGTCATTTCCCGAGGCCAATAAGATCTCCCTTGCCAGCACCTCTTCTATTGTCTGCAGACTGGAATAGGTTGACTCTCTGACCCCCTCGGCTATAAAACGTAGCGCTAAGTCTACTCTCCTTAAGGGAGCTACGTCGACAGACACGTGATAGACGACACCACCGTATACTATTCTAGTAGTGTCCTCATTCGGCGAGGCGTTTTCAACTGCTTTTACTAGCAGTTCGACCGGGTTTTTACCTGTCTCCAAACTCAAAATGTCAAGAGCGGCCTCGACAGTTTTATAAATTCTTGCCTTTTTACCCCCCATTCTCCCAGTATTTTTCGCATACCGCTTTCCAAAGTGCATTAGCTTATTTGCAAGTCGTTCAACGATATGGACATCAGCCTTTTTCATTCGCTGATGTTCATGTCTACCAAACGTAACTGGTATTGCGACGGACGGGATGAGAGATATTACATTTTGTAAACCTTGATCGTTTACCTCGATTTTCCGCACGTCCCACTTGTTAAATAACAGAACAGTAGGTTGATCCCTAGCCGGCAACTCTATCTCCTCGGCTTCTCCTTTTTGCCTCTGACCAATTCATTAAGCGAAACATCATTCACCTTAAATACCTGCCATCTGACCCCAGGAATATCTCCCATCGCTCCGCCCATAGATCCTCCAATACCTTCCAGAGCGACCTCATCGTGTTCATCCACAAAATTCAGGGCACCGTCCTTCGGCAAAAATGCAGTTACAGATTTGCCATTTTTGATGAGTTGTACTCTGACACACTTTCGTACTGCAGAATTAGGTTGCTTAGATTCAATTCCAACCTTTTCTAATACTATTCCCCGAGCCTGAGGAGACCCTCCCAGTGGGTTAGCTCTCTTGTCTAACATCAACATTCTTCTTTTGTAATATTTGTTAGCCCACCGCGCATGGGTTCTTTTTGATCGGAGTACCCTTCCTGCAAATAGACCCAAAGGAGACTTAGCCATTATAAATTCACCTTATTGTGAATATTCGGAGATTGCTCTGGGCTCACTATAAGCACGCTGGAGATTTGGAAGTATCTCTTCGCAAGCAATCTTGCTTTCTCAGCGTTCCTCCCATCTTTTCCAACTACAACACCTTTTTTACTTGGGTCGACGATGACGATTGCTTGCTTTGTTCCATCGGTTCTCTCAGAAATCTGAATCTCCCGGATCATCTCTGAGTTCAATATGTTACTAATAAATTCGGGAGCCTCATCTGAATACTCCACTAATTCAACCTTCTTCGTAACGACGTTTTGAAGCTGTTTAATAGTGTTCCCTCCCTTTCCGATTGCTAACCCCATTTGCCCCTTATTTACAACAAAGATAACTCTTTCCATCCTATTATCGACTATACAATCTCTAGCCACTGCACCAGTAACATTTTGGAATAATGACATTAATCTTAGTTCATCTGATGTCAACTTTATCTTTTCAGTCATTCATTACTTCCTCTAAAGGGGCCACAAATAGTTTTATAATCAACATACCAAGACATCCCATGCTGAATCAACAAGTCCAATTTAAGTCTTAATGATTCTGACCTAATCTGTGTATAAAGGTTGCCTTGTCACATAGGACAGATATCATCGGCGACATGATAGTTGACTCTAGCTTAATTGCAGTAATCTGAAGTGGATCAACAATCGCGTATCTATAATTCTGCGAACGTCACAGACATTGCTCCGGAAGAAATCTGGAAAAGTCTTCTAAATCTTTCAAGCGGTGCTAGTCCTGGATTTCTCCGTCTCTTGCATAATATTATTGATATCTTCAACATTGCCTGTCTTTAGGGATATGGCCGAAATTCTAAACGGTGCACCACATAGCCTTGCAAGCTGCTGCGAGGTACCTCTAAAATGATACACTGGAATGTTTAATGCATCTGCATCTCTCTCTAGCACATTTCTGAGACCATCAACCATAGATTCAGATATGATAATTATCTTAGAGCCTTTTACGGATTTCATGACCTCCCTGGATCCTGCTCGGTATTTGTTTAATGAAATTGCTTCCCTGGCTAATTTTTCTATTCTATTTACCATCTTCTTCTCTCACGCTCATGTACAAGTCGACCATACCTGTTCCGACTGGCACAGTAGCTCCAACGATTACGTTTTCCGTCACCCCTTTCAAGGCTTCGACCTGACCTTCAAGTGAGGCCCTCGCTATTGTCGGGACTGTTATTTCAAATGCGGCCCTTGCAAGAACTGACGTCTTAGTACCCGCTATTCCGTGGCGTCCTATTTGTTGAAGATGGCCCTTAGAGGTCATTAGATCTGCAACAAGCATTATGTGGCGCGTGTCAACCTCCAGTCCTTGTTCTTCTAACGTGTTAGTAATCTCCTTAATAAGAGCTGTGCGAGCTGCCTCAATACCTAAGGTCTGCCAAATCTCATACACGTTGTTTGTAGTGGATCGCGTAGTGTCGACGCCTTCGATGGAGAGAACCTTTGCGAGGTTTGATCCTGCGGTCTGAATTACCCATTCTTCATCTTGTTTTACTATCGTAACTCTTTCGATGTCGGGGACACCCTTTACCCTAGCGTTTAAAAGCTTATTCTTAAGGGTCAAAATGAGCTGTGCTTCGGATTCCTCAGGTGTTGTCACCTTTATGAAGTTTTTCTTCTCATTCATAGAGATATCATACTTCTTCTTGGTGCCTTTCAATACTTCATAAACATCTTTGAAAGTGCAACCTCTTTCGCTAAGTTTTTCCTCAGACAGATTAAAGCTTATGACTCCTGTATAGTCAGTATCTGTTTTCTGAATCAAATCCCCCACCTTAGTAAATATTATTTGCTGTGCAACTTCAAGGGCTTTTTCTCGAGAGACTCTATGCTCCTTATCCAAGTAGATATCCATCGTGGGGGTAACAGGCTTCTTGCGTGCGTCAACCAACTCGATAAGTCTCGGAAGTCCAAGCGTAACGTTTCTTTCCTTTACCCCTGCGAAGTGAAAGGTTCTAAGTGTCATCTGCGTTCCTGGTTCGCCAATGGATTGAGCAGTAACCACCCCAACGGCTTCGCCAGGCTCTGCAAGCGCCCGTCGGATCAAGTCAATCGTTTTTCTTAGCACCTTTTCAACTCCATCCTTACTCAATCTATTATGTGCGAAGGCACTGACCAGGTACTTTCTCAATTTGGGATTGAGATCTTCCGCATATCTCGATAACATATTTCCTATTTCGGCATCACTCGCTTTCCTTCCTTCGTCGACTATTGACTCGCTCTCAATTAAACGCGATACGTTGACGGCTTCCCCGTGGTCACTCTTTGCTGGATCGACGCCGTCCTCCCCGTACATATACTGAATAATGTTCCCGTGAGGATCGCGCACCGTATGGTCATATTCAATTTTCAAGTGCTCCAGCGCATTTATGAGTCGCCTTTGCATATACCCAGACTGCTGTGTTCTTACGGCAGTGTCCACAAGCCCTTCTCTTCCCCCCATCGCATGAAAGAAAAATTCGAGTGGACTTAGGCCGTCTCTATAATTTGACTTGATAAAGCCTTTTGAATCTGGGTTGGCGTCATTTCTCTTGAAGTGCGGCAATGATCTGTTGTGGTAACCCTTTTGGATACGTTTTCCCCTAATAGATTGTTGTCCAAGCGCAGCCGTCATTTGGCCAATATTCAGCGTCGAACCTCGTGCGCCGGTTGAAGCCATAATTATGCCCGAGTTATCGTCAGGAAAGGCCCTGTCGGCGGTCCTCCCTGCCCGATCTCTTGCCCGGGACAGCTCGTTGACAACGTAGAGCTCTAACGCCTCCTCAGGGGCAAGCCCCCTCGTAAGTGGCAGGCTTCCATCATTGTATTGACGTATCAAGTCGTATACTTTGTCGTATGCTTTTTCAATCACGCTGCGAATTTCTTTTCTGGTTTCATCGCTTAACCACAAGTCTGAATATCCATAGGTAAAACCTCGGTGAGTTATGAACGTCTTAAGCATTACCAGTATTGAATCTAGGAATTTCCCAGCACGGTCGTTGCCATAATCCTTTACTATTCTATGGAGCACGCTGTCAGGTTCTTCTGCCCCTATTGAAGCTTTGTCGATTACCCCGCTTGTTAACTGGCCCGATTTTATAACTACATCTCTGCCCTCTTTCTTGGTGGCTTTGGTCCATTTTGAGGTAATTATGAAGTTGAAATCGCTTGGTAAGAACAGGGAGAAAAGTTGCTTACCTGAGTAAAACCTTGTTCCATTACGGTTTATCTCAGGCTCGGGGAGACTGCCCTTATAGCCTCCTATCAGCGCGAGGTTGGCAAACTCTTCTTTGCCTAAAAAGGTGTCATCTCTTGTCAGAATGAATGCTCCTGTTATAAAATCCCTTATTCCACCAATTATTGGCCCCCCGTATCGTGGCGAGACAAGTTGATCTTGGACACGCATTAGCAATGCTGCCTCAGCTCTTGCCTCTTCACTTTGAGGTACATGCAAGTTCATCTCATCGCCATCAAAGTCCGCATTGTATGGGGGACAAACAGCAGGATGCAACCGAAAGGTTCGATAAGGCAACACCCTGACATAATGAGCCATGATGGACATTCGGTGCAATGAGGGTTGCCTATTGAATATTACAATGTCTCCGTCAGATAGGTGTCGTTCAACCATAAATCCTGGCGCAATTGAATCTGCTAATACCTTTCTGTCATTGACATAATCTAATCTTATTTTAACCCCATCAGGACGAATAATGTAGTTAGCACCGGGATAAGTATTTGGACCATTGACCACATGTTCCCTAAGCCTTTCAATATTCCACTGAGAAATGGTTTCCGGAATAGTTAGCTTCTTCGCTACATCCACAGGCACACCTACATTGGATATCGCAAGGTTCGGATCAGGGGAAATTACTGTTCTGCTGGAAAAGTCTACCCTTTTGCCAGACAAAGATCCTCTGAACCTACCTTCTTTCCCCTTTAGCCTTTGGGTCAGCGTCTTGAGAGGTCTCCCCGATCTGTGATGAGCCTGTGGTATTCCTGACACTTCATTATCAAAGTATGTTGTAACGTGGTACTGAAGTAGATCAACCAGATCCTGAACAATTAGAGGAGGTGTTCCTGCCTCCTTGCTCTCCTTTAGCCTCTGGTTGACCCGTATTATGTCTACAAGCTTGTGGGTCAGGTCATCCTCAGATCGAATACCAGTCTCCAGAATGATCGAAGGCCGAACTGTAACCGGCGGGACAGGCAAGACTTGTAATACAAACCACTCTGGCCTTGCTGTCGTGGGGTCATACCCTAGCAAGGTAAGATCTGTATCAGGAATGTGAACCAAGCGCTCCCTTATGGTTATAGGTAATAGCCTGTTTTCTCCAGCCTCTGTCTTTTCTACAAATATCGTAGGCTTGGTAAAAATTAGGTCATACTGCTCTTTCCCGCAATGCGGACAGACCTTAACCTTCTTGGCTTTTTCTATTATTTCTTCCTTAATGCTTTCAAGAGTAATTACCGCATAAGCAGCCTTTGCATCTCGAATGCTCTTGTACTTGGCAAGCTCTTCTGGATGCAGCTTGATTTTATTGCAGCTTCTGCATGTTATCAAAAGTAGTTTGTGTATATCGTCAATGAAAGCTATATGCAATACCGGTTCCGCTAGCTCAATGTGGCCAAAATGCCCAGGACATCTTGCTGAGGTGTTTCCGCAGGTAGCACATTTCTGGCCAGGTTCCAGTGTCCCTAGACGGTTATCCATTAGTCCTCCCTGAACAGGCATTCCATCTTCGTCGTATGTTTCTGGGGCAGTTACTTCGGCAACACTAAACTTGCGAACTTCAACGGGCGACCAAATGCTGAACTTTATACCGCCAAGTATTTTTACAGCTTCTTCCATTTTAGTCAGTTCCCCCCTTATACCTTCTCCCGAGCCAACAGCCGAGGAGCAACATTGAGACTCATCATTTCCTGCAAAAGGAGCTTGAATGCGTAAGCAATAACTATCGAGGAAATCTTGGACTTCTCGCCGCATACTCGGCATATGAATCGTCGTTGCTTGACGTCGTAGTATGCCAAAAGCCCGCATCTTTCACAAACATTAATTTCGGCTTTATCAGACTCCTCGAGTAGCCTATCCTTGAGCATCATAGAAGCTCCATAAGCGATCAGGCAGTCTCTTTCCATCTCGCCAAATCTTAGTCCTCCTCCCCTCGCTCTCCCTTCTGTAGGCTGTTTTGTAAGCATCTGGACTTGCCCTCTTGCTCTGCTGTGAATCTTGTCTGCTACCATATGGTGTAGCTTCTGATAATATACGACGCCCATATACACATCAGCAGGGAATTTCTTTCCTGTACGACCATCGTACATTGTTTCTTTTCCGCTGTGTTTGAAACCATGTTTTTCCAGGATACCTTTTATGCTTTCAAACTTCTCTCCGAGAAAAGCGGAGCCATCAACTATCGTTCCACGAAGAGAAGCAGCTTTCCCGCCTAGTGACTCCATAAATTGCCCAACTGTCATTCGCGAGGGGAAAGCGTGGGGGTTTATCATTATGTCGGGGACAACTCCAGACTCCGAGTACGGAAGATCCTCCTGATTAACTAACATCCCGATTACACCCTTCTGACCATGTCTTGATGCAAATTTATCGCCAATCTCGGGCACCCGCATGTCGCGAACCCTTATCTTGTACATCTTACCTCCTTCAACAGACTGAGTCATTATAACAGTATCAACGACGCCATTTTCCGAAGGTCTAACGCCGATAGAGGTATCCCTTCTGTATGGGCCTTTGACTTCAAACTCCTTGTATTCCTCCATGAACCTAGGAGGTGAGGTTCTGCCAATCAAAATATCTCCACCTGTCACGACGGATTCATGCATGATTGCTCCATCATGCTCTAGCAGCCTGTACGCTTTCTCGCCTCTATAGCCTCGAATGTTTGTATCAGACTCAGGTAGTTCAAAACTATCTTTCATTCCTCCAGGGTATTGCTTAGCCTCAGCTTCATATACCCGGTAGAAAAATGTGCGTCCAAGACCTCTTTCGACAGAGGACTTGTTGAAAACAATTGCATCCTCAATGTTGTATCCTTCAAATGGTAACACTGCCACGATACAATTTTGACCTGTAGGTCGATCATCCAGTCCCAACAGGCTAATTGCCTTGGTACTCACCGTTGGGGTTTGAGGATAAAGCATAAAATGCTGACGAACATATGTGCTCGCATTCATCAGCGGTGTCGAAAAGCCGAGACTTTGTTTAGCCATTGCACTTTCGTACGTATTTCTTGGTGACTGATTATGTTCGGGATATGGGATGATTGAGGCCCCAACTCCAAGAATTGCCGACGGAAAGATCTCCAAATGGGTATTGATGCTTTCAAGCTTGTCTACGTCCATCGAAATGTAACAATTTTCTTCCTCATTAGCGTCCACAAGCTCAATTATTCCCATGTACAAAAGGTCAGACCACGAAAGGAATTTCTTACTAATTTTTTCAATTATCTCGTTAGTAACTAGGCTTTTTCCTTCTCCGATGATTGCCAGAGGTCGAAGGACTCTCCCCGCATTGCAACTTATATAAAGTCTATTTGTCGCATTGGGATTGCCAGATGAATAAAAATATACGCCCACGTGCGGATGGATCTTACCAGATCGTCTGAGGTTCCTTAATGTGTCAGATGTGCCTCGTCCATTTTCGGCATATCCAATCAGCTTACCATCGACAAACACCCTAGCGCCTTTCCTCCTGATATCTTCATTTGCTTCATCAACATGTTGCACTCCTAGCTCATACAGTTTTTCGATAATTTCAGCTGACGGAACACTTACGGAAATTATCGCGGATAGCGCCAAATTTTTTACGAGACCACAGTTGGAACCCTCAGGGGTTTCAGCAGGACAAATTCTTCCAAAATGAGTAGCATGAAGGTCTCTTGCTTCAAAGTTCGGCTGACTCCTGCTCAGTGGCGATTGTATTCTTCTCAAATGACTAATAGTTGACATGTAGTTAGTCCTGTCTAGCAATTGAGTTACACCAACTCTGCCCCGTCCCCAATTTCCTGTTGCTATCGCATTGTTTAGCTTGTCGGATATTATACCAGGTCTAACTGCTGCTGCTACTGCGTTTATGCCTCGCTTCTGGCCGGACCGTTCCAATTGATATTTCATGTCCCTTATCAGATTTCTGAATGCGGTTCTAAAAAGGTCGGCAAGCATTTGTCCAGCGAATTTTATGACTTTGTTCCCGTAGTGATCTTTGTCATCTGTGTCAATCCACCCAAGTTTGAGTTCAATTAACTTGCTGGCGGCTTCTCCTAGAAACAAGGCTTTCTCATGTCTATTGTCTGGATTCTTCCCTAGATGGGGAAGAAGTCCCCAGTCTAGCAGGGTTTCTGCCCTCTTTATTTGAAACTCTTCTAGCATTCCTGGTGCAATTCTCTTGCTGATATAAACTATTGAATCTCGACTCGTAGTAATCTCTCCAATTTTCTCGAACGAAGGCTCGAGCTCATCCTGAATTGTTTCATTCAGAGAAACAGCATTTGCAATATCCCTATCAGACTCAAGACCCAGAGCACGAACCAGTGTGATTAAGGGTATGTCGACGGGAGATCCAGGGATTTTTGCCACAATTGAGCCGTCAGGTCGCATTATAAGCTCTAGTTTAGCTCTGTATCCAACAATCGAAGAATACACTTTCGCCTTATAGAGCAGGGCTCCAGTGGTTTCTTCTACGTCTACGATAATTTTGTTATATGACAGGTCTTCCAGACCAACAATCACCCGTTCAGATCCATTGATAACAAAATAGCCGCCTGGGTCTCTTGGATCTTCCCCAAGTTCTATTAGCTTAGGCTCAACAAGGTTATGTAGAATACAAGCATTGGACTTGGCCATGACAGGCATGTCGCCAACGTGAATAAACCTGGATTCTAGGATTTTACCATCTTCCACTATGCTGCATTCTAACATTACCGGGGAGGCATAAGTCAAATTCCGTAACCTGGCCTCTACAGGTGCTACATGAGTAATGGAACCATCGAGTTCCATAATTCTAGGTTGCTGCAGTTTTATTTTGCCCAACTTTATCTTATAGGGATACTCTGCAGTTTCTATTTCAATTTCTCCGACCTCATCGATGATGCTTTGAAGTCCCCTCTCCATGAACTCGTTATAGGAGTTTAGGTGTTGTCGGGCAACGCCTTCTCTTCTCAGAATATCATTAATCAACGGCCACATTGACAAATATCTCCATAGCTGGAAGTCAACCTTCTACAACGTATCGGTAATATACACTTTCACCTGAGGTAGGACTCTTGCGAGTAATCTTAATAATATCCCCAGGCCTTGGATCAAGATCCTCAATCCCTTTATCGCTTTGAAGAATATAGGGCAATTGGCTTGGTTTCGTATTAAATTTTTTGAGTACTTCTTCGGCCTTTTTCTTTGGAAGGATTTCGTGTTTTGGTTGGTATATGTGATCAGTAATCTTAAGTATTTTCTTCTCAGTCGACAATTCGGCTACTCCTTGTCAGAAAAAATTATTCGTTCAGAATTCAGATTAGTCCACTGCCAGATGGAATACAATGAGCTTTTGTACATACAATACCTCGATAAATCGAACATATAAGTATACAGTATTGGCGTCAGTGGTAATCAATAATTAGTGAGCAGCAAGAACTTACTTGGTTCCTTAAAACGGTAGCTTGCTTGTCGCTGCATACAAATTACCGGAATCTCCGAGTTCTAATATGCACCGGTTAGGGTCTGTAGAAGCAATGGAGCGTGAAATCGAGTCGCAGCTGGCGTTTTCGGAACTAAATTTGCCCGAACAGGTTGACCCGACAAAGTGCGTCATGACAGGTTCCGGTGACTCTTACATTTCTGCTTCAATTGCGAGCTACCTGTCAAACCGCAGAACTATATGTTGCTTTCCACCAGATCTGATTCTCAACCACAAAATCTTAGAGGGTAAAGAGTTGTATATTGTTTCTGTTTCTGGAAGGACGGCCTGTAACATTTCGGCGGCAAAAGTAGCAAAAAAAATGAATGTCAAAACCATTGCTATTACTGCCAACTCAAATAGCAAGCTGGCCCGCCTTTGCGATCGAGTTGTAAGTATAGACTATAGTATACCGAAGGTCGTTACAAGTGGGTCGGCCGGTTTTCTTTCTACCATGCTTTCATGCATATCCCTGTTAGCAGGTGTAAAAGTTAGCAAGAAGATCCTGCAGTGCGCTCATAAGGCTGCAAATACAGAGGTCAACAAATTAGTAAGCCAGATTTCCGAAACACCCTCATCAATTCTGTATTTAGCGGAAGGGCTGCTGTATCCTGTAGCGTGGTACGGTTCTCTGAAGATTAATGAAGTGTTAGGCGTCAAGTCTTCTCCTTATTCAATTGAGGAGTACTGTCACGCTCCGTTGTTTAGCATAAAAAAAGATGATGCGATCATAATCTTGGGTGGAACGAAAAGTAAGAAGGGCATGGCACTTGGAAACGAAATCATAAAAAAACTTGAGAAATCAAACTTCTCAGTCTTCTTACTAGATCTTTCCCAATCATCCGCCATCGGCAGCTTACTTCAGGCTATTTTCGCAGTTCAGCTCATTGCACTTAGAAAGGCCCAGAAAATGGGAATGACCGATTGTTTTTTCGTACAAAATCAAGACCTTCTCAAAGTCAGTTCTGCTTGCATATATTAGAATGCCAAGGGTATAAGGATATCCGGTAAGATTTTGCTCAATAAACGAGGCTTTGCATCTATGAAATTTCAACTTTCCTTAATCGATTTCATCAGACGTAAGCCTCAATAAGTTGTATGTCTTTGGTTGGCATAGAGTGAAGTGCCACTGGGTGAAAATGGAGTTCGATGTGGACCGCGCCAAATAACAATAACCTAAGGCTACTGATTCCTTTTTCTCCATCTGACTGGTCCCGGCTCTAGGGTGCAAGAAAAACAGTAGAGGTCAGTAGATTTGCTTTAACGATCCGAAGTTGTCTCATAATTGATCTCTACAGCCTATTTTGTAAATAATTTTTATAAAAGCTATATAAACAGGTATATATATAGTTGTATTTAAAGCGACTTATATGCCGCAAACCAAGCCTATCGTCAGCATTGAGAATGTTGTTGCATCAGCAACGGTTAATCAGAGTGTCAATCTTAATCTAATTACTCAAATTTTTCCAGACGTAGAGTATCATCCCGACCAATTCCCAGGACTAGTATTCAGACTTAAATCTCCAAAGACGGCGACTCTTATATTCAGCTCGGGCAAAATGGTTTGCACCGGGGCAAAATCTGAGGATCAGGCCATTAAAGCAGTCAAAAATGTAGTTCAAAAATTAAAGAAGGGGGGCATTCCTATCGAACATGAACCTATCATCGAAATCCAGAATATAGTTGCTTCTGCAAGCCTTGGAGGTAAGATACATTTAGAGTTGGCAGCTCGTGTTCTGCCTCGAAGTATGTATGAGCCCGAACAATTCCCCGGACTAATCCACCGTATGCTAGATCCAAAGACAGTTATCTTACTTTTTGCTAGCGGTAAGCTAGTTTGCACTGGGGCTAAGAAAGAGAGTGAGGTATATAGGGCAGTTCATAATCTGCACACCCTTTTGGAGGAAAAGAATCTGATGATATATGAGGCCTGACGAATGGAACTCCAAGTGCATTGTTTGGACCAGAAACTGCTAATACTGTTATTACTATTACTGTCACACAATTTTTGGAGTATGCAATTTAGTGACAAATTTTCAAGCATAGACCGCAGTCCGAGCCTGACAACGTATTCCTGAATTTTTAATTACAAAATGCCTGAGATTTGGCTGGGTTATGGTACCACCGATATTGCTTTAGATATCCGATTCGAAAATCTGTATAAGGAAATAACCCCACAGGTTTTTCCCTTGCAGGAGGATCAGATAAATTATAGACTCCAAGATGTTCCGGTAAAGGATAACACTTTGATTATTGTGTTCTCATGTACGTTGGCAACAAAGCGGGTACTATCTTCACTAATAGATAAGGCAACCAACAATGGTGCAAGCGGCAAGATCATGTCCCCGCCTAAACTTAAAGAATCCATTAACATAGGGAATGAAAAATGGATCTCTAATTCTTTAAACTGTGAAGACTTTGGTACGTTAAAAGAAACAATGGACAAGTTCGATCAAACTCTATTTGTGACGCACTCAGCGTACGACCCTCTTTTTGGTTTTGAAGGTACCCCAACCCATTTGTTGCGAAACTATATGAAAGATAAAATGATCGAAGCCATTTCCTCGAGGAGCAGCAACATGCCTAGTCCTGGAAATTTCTCTGAGCCCCATCGCCTTGCACTATCGTTGTGTGAGGATATCGATGCAGTCTCGATAGAGCTTTTGGGAAACTCTAACCAGATATCCGACATCTGCTGGGGATCAATAAATGATACCTTCAGGTACACATCTTCAAAGCTCAGTGAGAGACCCAATATAGAACCGCAGAGGGTAAAGTCAGAGATTATAAGTCCCGGCAGGGAACCATTCCATCACTCAACGCTATCTGAGTCGCTAAATTCTCTCTGGAATTGCATGGGCATACTGGGCCGAAATGGCTCGCCGATACTACTCTCAGAGTCTAGAAACGGTCTTGGGTCAAGAGCTCTGGAGATGTTCGTAGAAAAAAAACTGCCTAACTCTATGTCGCCTAACGAAGGCAAATATATAGATGGTCAGGAGCATCTTATATTTCTAGAAGCGATGCGAGAGAAATACAATCTGGGAATAGTGTCTACACTTCCAGAATACTATTTGACCACCAAACTTGGATTCCAAACATATGCCAGCTTAAAACAAGCTCTAGCAAGCCTCCTAGCCAGACATGGGAAGACTCACAAGGTCGCATTGTTTTCGGATGCTCATTTTACACTACCACTTATTGATTCAAATTCAAAAGACGAAATCTAAGGCATTGTAATATGCACAACAAGCCAGTTGAATTTTCTTCTTGTCCCTTCATACCTCGGTAGAACCATGATTAGAGAGGCTACATTATTAGAAAGGCTAGGGTGTCTCATGGTATCATGCGCGTAAACACAACCTCATACAGAGGGGCAGGAATCAATAGGACGACCATAAAAAACTATCATGCAAAGATTGCTCGTCTTATAGGACAGACCTATAATTATCCAACTAGGGCGAGGGTTCATTCCGTAATTGGCCATTACGCGGGCCTTATAGAGGTAAACAATGTCGTTCTCGCTCTACATTCAGACGGAGTAGGCACGAAGGTGCTTATCTCTCAAATGCTGAATAAATTCGATACTATTGGAATCGATTGCGTTGCTATGAACGTTAATGATGTTATATGCATTGGAGCCGTGCCTATTGCATTTATTGACTATATTGCACTTAAGTCGTCTGGTAATCGTATTGTTAAGGAACTAATAAAGGGGTTAGTGAAGGGAGCAAGAATTTCAAGTGTCTCGATAATTGGAGGGGAAACAGCTGTCCTTCCCGATATTATCACGGGTGCTGATGAAAAAACTGCCTTTGATTTGGCTGGTACTGTATTAGGTGTAATAGAAGGTAAAAGAAGGATTATTCTTGGTAAGCAGATAAAGTTAAGAGACGTAATTCTGGGGGTGGAAAGTAGCGGACTACACTCCAACGGCTATTCTTTAGCAAGAAAAGTTCTTTTGTCAAAGTACTCAATTAGAGATCAGCCAGATTACCTTTCTCGGCCACTAGGAGAGGAGATGCTTGTCCCCACAAGAATATATGTCAAACCCGTCATTGAGATTTTGAAAAATGAGTCCTCAATCCCAATCCATGGCTTGGCACATATAACTGGAGGAGCATTCACTAAGCTTCTACGTCTTAACGGCAGAATGAGATACAACCTCAAAAATCTGCCCTCTCCAAGTGGGATCTTCAAGCAAATAGCAGAGGACGGTCCTGTAGGGATGAAAGAAATGTACAGGACATTCAACATGGGAATTGGATTCTGTGTCATAGCACCGAGTGAATCAGTAGATTCAATTTGCAGGGTGTTTCGTAAGCACCGCATGTTATGCAGAGAGATAGGCGTAGTAGACGACAATACAGGAAGAGGTGAAGTGAGCGCAACTCTCCAAGGGAAGGAAAAGATACTTGCTCGTTGAAATTGCAGTGTACATTAGTGCAGGACCCATGACTCATCAGAGTATGTTCATCATTTGTTCTTACTGCCTCTACCATTTTCACCAATTCTCTTATACATCGAAACAATCTGAAATTGATAATAATACTTCTTAATCTTTATGACTTCGATCGGAAATTACGATATCCGTGTTTCCTTGAGATATGTCCGTAGAAGGTTTGCTGCAAAGTCTCCAATATTCCCATTCTCTGATTATCGTCG
>JAREAJ010000006.1 GCA_029240395.1 Nitrososphaeraceae archaeon | reverse complement strand
ACATCAGGGAATTTGGAGGAAAGAGTGGTCGAAAGGTCGTATTCAATCTCATCATCGCCTACTCGTAATTTAATTGATCTTACAATAAAGGATGAAAAGCCTTATGGCTTCATTAATCCGACTACCCACAAGGCAGACGGATTTGCAGCGTATTTCTTTGAACAGATGAAGATTGGAGATAAAGTAAAGCTGCGTCTGAACCAAAATAAGAACCATTTTTTGTCAAAGGTTGCTGCGGGGATTGAGAAAGATGTTGCTTATTGGTCTGGATCAAATGGAGCTGAGTCAGCAAGATGTCTGCTTCAATTTATGGAAGATACAAAGGATCCTGATCTTCGTTTAACACTTTTTTATAGCAATCCTAGATTCAGCGGAAACCAAGATAAGAATTTCACAAACATAATTTATTTTGAGTGGCTGGTTGAAATGGCAAAAAAATTGGAAAATTTTCTGGTGGTTTTTACGTTCACTAGGGAAAAAGAAGTTCCTTTCTCGTCAGATCATCCTAGGATAATCTATCGCACCGGTAGATTTTTCGTAGATCCTCAATCCAAGGGATTTAGCGAACCAGAAAGACTTCAGGAAAAGACGCTATCCAAGTATCATGGAGGAGACGTGAGAAATGTATTTAATCCAATATGCGGAAGCAGCGGTTTCATCAGTGGGACAGTAAAATCAGGTACGACAGGGAAAATTTTAAAGGGTAGAGGGATAATGCAGGACTTGCTAGAAATTGAGGGTGTAAATGCAGAAAAGATTGACAAAGAACAGTATTATCTTCAATATGTGCAATAATCCTTGGTCTCTTTGATTACCAATATATTTATGGTTCCAAACTATTTCCAAGAGGTAATTTCAATTTCATTTTGTATTGGAACTATCTGTTCTTCCTTTCTAGTTTTCAGAATGGTCATTAACTCAGCTTCGAGTATATGGGGTAATCTCCGAATTTTGTTTACTACGATATCTCTAAGATCCTCAAGGTCGGTAGCTCGAATTTTGAGTAGTAGATCGAATCTGTTATGCATCTCGTGAATTTCGAGAATTTCTTCATAGAACGACAAACCGTCGCTTACTTCTTCAGCAAATCCCGGTTCGACGTTTATTCCCATGAAAGCTAGATGGTCATATCCAAGGCGGTTGTTATCTACTGAAATGGTAAAGTTGCCAATAATCCTGAGATCCCTTAGTCTCCTAACCCTTATGTGTATTGTTGCATCGGAGACACCGATCCGTTTAGCAATGTCAACAAATGTGGTGGAAGAATCTTTAGCGAGAATATCTATTATTTTATAATCGACTATATCTAGCAGGCGATTAGATTCCTCGACCATGAGCGTGTAGCTTTTCGCTCATTTATATATAGGTTTGTTATGGTTTTTTCTTATATAGGATATAATGAGAAAGTTTCCTTGAGACGCGAAAAAAGCTTTTAGTGGGTCAATATAGTAACCTGTTCACGTCTGTCGATGCTCGTATGTAAGATTTTTCAGCCAAAGACAAATACAAAACACTACATGGTTTAATGGTGTTATGTGACCTTTTTAGATTTGTGTTTCCATACAATGACAATCAATGAATAGTCGCTCAAGTTGTATGGTATATTAAGTGTAATCGAATTTACTTACTCATTCAAGAAAATGTTAGTTACACATAAAAAAACCAGAAATATCGGCCCCTGGGACTTGTCGGATCTCGTTAGGGATCCACGTTCCGAGGAATTTGAAGAATTTGTTAAATCTATTGAGCAAAAGGTAAGTATCATTGAAAATAGGCGCAATTATCTTAGTAACGATTTAAAGGAGTCAGATTTTCAGAGTATTTTTTATTCAATAGAGGAAGTTTCAGAAAAGGTAAGCATCGTAGACGGTTATGCACATTTAAAATATTCCGCTGATACCTCTTCAAATGATGCTGCATCCCTTCTGACAAGGATGGATTTGATGGCGGCGGATATAGGTAATCGACTGCTTTTCTTTGATCTATGGTTTAGGAAAGAATTGGACGAAGATAATGCCAAACGCCTGATAGAATCTATGCCTATTGTATATAGAGAGTATTTAAAACACAAGCGTTTGCTTGCAAAATATGTCCTGACTGAGCCAGAAGAGAAAATCATCAGCACACTTGAAGTTACAGGGACAAATGCGCTCGTAAAGATATACGATAGGATGGTTAATGGCTTCGAATACCTCATGGTCATCAAAAAAGCTCGAAAGACAATCAAGAAAACTTTCTCAAACAGAGAGAAATTACTTTCATACATTCGCAGCACAAAAGCTGAAGAAAGAAAAAGCGCTTATCAGTCACTTCTTCAGGTATACAAAAAGAATAGTGGGATATTAGGGGAAATCTACCAAAATTTAGTCCTTCAATGGCGTGACGAAAATATGAATATGCGTGGATATGAATCACCTATTTCGGTTAGGAATGCCTCAAATAATCTAGATGATTCAACGGTACGGGCGCTCCTCAATGTATGCAAGAAAAATTCAGACATCTTTCAAGATTATTTTCTGGAGAAGGCGAAAATGCTTGGACACAGAAAACTTAGACGTTACGATCTGTACGCGCCCTTATCGTTGAGAAACTCCGATCAGAAGAAATTTACATTTAGTGAGGCAGTCAATACCGTACTTGATACATTTGAGGGATTTAATGCTGAGTTTAGAGAATATAGCGAGCGGGTTTTTAACGAGCACCACGTGGATTCAGAGATTAGGAAGGACAAACAAGGAGGGGCTTTTTGCTCTACAGTTTCTCCGAAGCGAACACCTTACGTACTTCTGAACTTTGACGGCAAATCTAGAGACGTTTCAACAATGGCACATGAGTTGGGCCATGCTATACATAGTATAGCTGCATCCGACAAACCGATAACAGTAGCACATGCACCCTTACCTCTTGCTGAGACTGCGTCTGTGTTTGCTGAAATGCTGCTCAATGACAAGTTATTAAGTAGTGTTGGATTCAGAGAGCAAAAGATACTGCTTGCTGAACATATTGATGACATGTATGCCACTATAATGCGTCAGGCTTATTTCACTTTATTTGAAATAGATGCCCATCGAATTATCGCGAATGAAAATGCAACCACAGATAAAATCTCCGAATTGTACCTCAGCAATTTGAGTCAACAGTTCGGCGATTCAGTTAACGTCTCATCTGACTTTCAATGGGAATGGACCTACATTCCTCATTTTTTTCACAGTCCATTTTACTGCTATGCATATTCTTTTGGAAACCTTCTTGTATTATCATTGTACCAGGAATTCAAGAATGAAGGACGCTCTTTTATTCCGAAATATCTCAATATCTTATCTTCCGGGGGTTCAAGAAAGCCTGAAGAACTTTTAAAGGATTCGGGAATGGATATCTCACGCGACGAGTTCTGGCAACAGGGATTCAATCTGCTTGAGGATAAAATAAAAGAATTGAAGAAAATGCTCTAGTGATTAATGCGTGCAATTAGCCACTTATGTTTATTCATCCATCTTATTTCCCAGAGGAACATATTAGATCGCTCACGTGTTATACTTGCTTGCACAAATTAGGATATTTTAGTCAAATATTTTTTCAAAATGTATAAGCAAGAGTTTGAAACTTAAATATACTTAGTTTTATTACCGTACATTGAGTATACGGAGACGTGAACAAAGCGGAGAAAGATAGAAAATCAAACCTGCTACGTGATGCGCCCTCTATCTCTGCCTCGCTTGAGGATTGGAAATCTTATATAGAGAATTTAAGATTAGAAGATGTAAAGGCGTTAAGAAGGAAGTTAAGAGGAGTGGAATACTTGATAAAGATTGATCGCATATTAGGCGAACCCAAAGATAAGGCATACTAGAAACAAACTATGGTTAAGCAGTCAATGGATTGAAAAGCCATTTATTTTGCGTATGATTAATGCCTTTCCAACTAACACTCCTACTGGTTTACTTTGGTGATCATTTTATGGAATTTCTGTCTATCCCATTTAATAATGAATGCTATTCCTATTAGCAGCGCCACCTCAAGGGACTTAGCGAGGACTCCTGCTATTTCAATTTCTTCGGGTTGGTTAGTAGGAGATAAGGGAGGAGGATATAAGAGCACATAAGTATATAATCCAACAAGAACAGCTGTGCCGAAAAATCCGAACCAGTTCACAGCCATGTTATTAAGATAAGTCGATCTGATCTCATTTGTCGCAGATACTTCGTAAAATGGTTTTGACAACATTACAAGGAAGTACAAAATGCCATAAGCGATCTGGCCTCCTGAGGCAGCCAGAAGAAAGATGCTGTAGTAAATGTGTAAAGAGCCATGCTCAGGAAAAACAACCAAATGTACTATACCTCCCGCTAATGCCAACAGCATTATAGAATATTTTACAATTTGTTTGCCACTTGAGGAACCTTCTTTAGCTGTTTTGACCTCTCTTTGACCGTCCCATCTAACATCAGATGTGCTAGAATATACATTACTTTTACTTCTATGCATTGAACTTTTCTTGTAATAGTTCTTGCTGAGAACTAGTCCCAAAAGAATTATTGGGGAAACAATACAGATAATGAATAATGTATTTTGGATTGTTCCGAATGTGGTCGCAATCGATATATTGAATATTGTTCTTATACAGTCGCAGTTTGAGGTGTCACCTAGGATAGAACGTGGGGGGTCGGTAGACAGACTTGATAAGGGCTGTCCGTAACTATTTACTGCTTTACTTTCTGCAGTGTCGCGGACGCTCAAGACTACCTGATAGCCTCCCTTTTTAGGAAATTGATAATAGAGATGAAAATCTCCGATATCTCTGAATGTCCATGGAAACAAGTGGACGCGCTTCCCGCTGATAGAGTCATATATCTCTACCATCGTCGTTATATTGTAAATGTCGTTCCCATCAAAATCTTGAACGCTGAACGTGAGCATACTAGGATAATCTGTCGTTCCATATTCTGGTTCTATTGAGATATAGGAAATATAATCTCCATAGCCATATCTATTTCCCCCGGAGTTGAAATGAGGTAAATGGTCTAGATGTGCTTGCGCTGGAGGCACACCCGTCACATTGAATGATGCAAAGAAACCAGTGGATATAATTGAAATAAGAATCAAAAATGAGACTGGCCTGAAAAAACAGAAATGCTCTCCTTGCGAAAGAAATTCATTTCTCATATTATTTTCCCCACCACGGTCCTGAATATATAACACCATCCGGTTTATAGATGATACGAATGCGATTGAGGAATCCAGTATGAGGAACAAGCGGGATTACAGAAAAATATCGTTGATCCACCTCTCGGAACACATTATAAAAAATCCAGCAATTGGACTCCGAGAAATCGCCAAGCAGCTGACCAACTTTTATAACAAATGATTCCGTGTCCCCATATGGTCGGTATTATTTACGTGGTATTTTATGGCATTGTTCGCAAATCCATCTTCCATTATTTATCGTTGTAGATCCTCCAACCTCAGGCCTCTTAATATGTTCGGCTACCCCGATACTGAAGGGAGTTGGCTGGTGGCACCTACTGCACATTCCTTTTGATTGCTGAAATATTGCTAGTCGTTCAGGGTAGCTGTAATCCCTCCCTGGATCTTTTGGAAGAATTGAGGGTTCAAACTGCAGGAACTTTGATAGAATTATATTGCGTCTTTCTCTGATGTGAGGTGCAGAATCAGAACGCAAATTAGCGTACATCTTGTAGGGCTTATTGTTTTCGTTGTTTTGTAACCTATCGGACTCCTGTATATTTGAAATAAAGTCAAATACAAACTCTGTCAATTTTTCATCAAGTCCAGATAGTGAATAGCCTGCCCTGAGGGAACTGGCAAGTAGATAAAGTGATAGTATGTCAGCTTTGTGTCTTATTGAAGAGGCTTTTTCCCCTAATGATCTATCAAGAAAATTAAGTGCATTAATGACTCGGTTCAATGCCGCCTCCGGAACCTGGCTCTTGTATATCCTGTAATATTTCTTAAGCAATTCATAATTTACTGAAAGAATTTTACTCGAGATCGAAAGCGCTAACATCTGTGCTGCAAGATATCGATGAGCAAATCGCGTATTAGGTAAACCGACTTTTGTAAGAAAGGGGTGTTGTGATATATCAATTACCTTCCTTCGCATCTTTCCTCTTATTGCGTTGAGCTTTTCGGCCGAGTTAAGGGGCATTCCTTCTTGTAAACGCAAGAAAATATCAGAGGTTGTTTCCTCGTCTACGTCTGTGACAATAACTGAACTTAATTTATACTCCTTGATATATGCGCGATAGTTATCTGGAAGCTGGCTAAACTTAGTCGAAATGCCATCCAATTCTTCTGTGATGTTTGGCGAAAGACCGAAGCCATCATTTACAAATTCAATTATTGCCTTTAGTCTTTGCTGACCGTCCAGGCATTCATAATATGAGCTGTTGGTTCTTTGTCTTAAAAATACTGACGCTATATCGTAATTTCTTAATATTGAGTCAATAAGGAGTTGTTTCTTTTGTTTATTCCAAACTTTGGATCTCTGATATTCTGTATTAAATTTAAGAGCGCCTTTATTGTCCATATCACAGATCTCCCTCAAAGCCCACTTGCGCGTGCTGTGGGAGGAGATTGGGATATTGAGCTGATCAGTACCCACGACTATTATTACGTGACGATGTTTTTAAGCGGATCCCTTTGTCTTTGCGAAAGATCCGTAGTTTTCTTGTATCTTCTATCGACTTTGCAGTAAATGTGAATTATTCATCTTATAGTATCTATCTCCCTAGCATATCTTACACCGCATATGCGTCGTACTTCTTTCCGCGAATAGGAGTAATTTGACCAAGTACTTGGTCAAATTACTTTGCAGATTGTCCTGGCCCTGTGAACAACCAAGGATCGTCTAGACGGTTAACAATCCAGATCTCAATGTTGTGGATAGAGATTAGACTTCTTCAATAAATAATCATTGTGTTATTGACATATTCTCCCGTGTCACAGGAAATATATCGGTGAGATACAATTTAGTACTGGCAGACATAACTTCCTTTATGAGTGATAGTTTTGAACTCTTGAGAGGGCATGTAACACCTGCAGGCACAAAAAAATATGTTGACAGTGCAGTGAAAGATAAGGGAAAGCCGGCTTCCCACTTCCGGGTTTTCGATGAATTATACCTCTCGAGTTTAGGAATTGGAACCTATCTCGGAGAGCTAACCCAGCAAGATGATAGACTAATGGAAGATGCGGTTTATAATTCTATCAAATCGGGTAGTGTGAATGTTGTAGACACAGCCATTAATTACAGGGCTATGAAATCAGAGAAAAGCATTGGGAGAGCACTTCTGAGATTGGTTAGGGATAAAATAGTATCTAGGGATCAAGTATTCATTAGCACTAAAAATGGTTACATAACTAATGACGGCGATTATCCAGGGGTCGATGTAATGGAATACATGCAGCGTATGTTTATATCTAATGAATTAATCCATGCTGAAGATATAAGTTCTAATTATAATGTTCTAAATCCAAACTATCTTAATCGTTGCATTGACAAATCTCTTGCAAACATGCACCTAACCACTTTAGACCTGGTTTACATTCACAATGCGTATGAGAGTTGGTTTGAGGAAATTAGCAAAGAAGAATTTCTACAAATGCTGTCAAAAGTGTTTGAGGCATACGAAGAATATCGCACAGCGGGCAAAATCCGATATTATGGAATGGCTACGTGGACATGCTTTAGGGTTCCTCCTGGGAATAAAGAACATCTCCTATTGGAAGATGTTACGAAAATAGCAGAGAAAGTTGGCGGTCCTCAAAAACACGGATTTCGATTTATCCAACTTCCATATAACTTGGCTTATAGTGAAGCGCTACTGCTTAGAAATCAATCTGTAGGCGAAGAAAAGGATTTGACAATTCTCGAAGCGGCCCAAAGACTTGGCATAGGGATATTTACTAGTATACCATTATTTCAAGGGAGATTGCTCAAGGCTCAAATTCCCGACTACGGTGGGCTGACAGACCAAGTGAGTAAACTGCTTCAGATCGTACGCTCAAGTCCATCAGTTATTGCACCATTAATAGGTCAGAAAAATTCCAAGCATGTCGAGCAGAATCTTATGGTCTCAAACACTCCGCCGCTAAATACCAAGGATTTCAATGAAGCCATTGAAGTCTTATTAAAAGGAGATTCCTGACTTGACAATGGGTAATTCTATCGCCCTCTTACGCCTAATTTATGTTTAAACAGCAGATCTATGGGTTTGCAAAAATGAAAATTTCCTAACCATAGAGAATCTAAGATATTAAGCAAATAATTAAGAGTATCTCAGTATTACCAGATTTTACTTCGATATTCTTAAATAACAATGTTGACCTACGGTAGCTACGACAAGTCACTCG
This sequence comes from Nitrososphaeraceae archaeon, assembly GCA_029240395.1. Lineage (GTDB taxonomy): Archaea > Thermoproteota > Nitrososphaeria > Nitrososphaerales > Nitrososphaeraceae > TH5893. Next base: position 12,482 of record JAREAJ010000006.1, on the reverse strand, counting down.
CTTTCTCTATCTGCCATAATCCTTGGAATGGCGGTGTTAGCCCTCTCCACGTCCTCGCTTATTTTTATGGTAAAAGATAGTGAAGTCGAAGGACAAAGCGGTTCAGAGCCTTATAAGAGGCCAGACATCTTTAAAGTAATTATGACAGTAAACGGTCTAGGCCAAGAAAGCGGGGATGTTATAACCCTCGTAACTGTAAATGGTATGACAAAATCGAAATTATTTGATGATGCCAAAACCTACCTCAGTTTACTAAGCACTGGTAAACCAACTGTAATAGAATATATCTCAACATTTCCTAACGTTACTGTAAAGATAAATGAGGAATACAAGGCATGTGCATTACTTGTCAAGAACTCAGAGTTAATCTGTCAAGATGGCAAGAATTCACCTGCATTAAGACCAGAGATCGTCGATATATTCATTAACCCAGATAAGCCATAAACAAAGTCTACTTAGTTAGTTTCCCTCGAAAAGACTTGAGGAAATGAATGTAAAGATTCTTTAATGAAATACCCTGCTCAATCAGAGATGGATAGAGTCATCTATTTTGCAGGTGATCAAATCGCAAAGGTCCGCAACCACCAAGTGATCTCTTAATAATGTTTGAAATATTCTTACATTACGTCCACATCGTGAGGATTACTTTCCTTAAAACCTGCTGGTGACATCTTTATGAAATCAGCATTGTGCTGCATCTGTAAGATCGTTTCCGCACCACAATAGCTTAGACCAGAGCGTAGGCCTCCGACTAGTTGCCTTATAATTTCTACCACGCTGCCCTTGTAGGGCACCATGGCTTCAACACCTTCTGGAACATAGTCGTTCAAATCCTGCGAGTCCACGACCTGTTGGCCTTCTTCGCGGTATCTTCTTCCGAGAGAAGCATAAAATGAAGCCATTCCTCTATACATTTTAAATTTTTTACCGTTTTTGACCAACGTTTTTCCTGGGCTCTCATCAGTACCTCCTAGCAGGCTTCCAACCATCACCGTGGAAGCTCCAGCAGCTAATGCCTTGGTTGCGTCACCTGATGTTCTGATGCCTCCGTCAGATATAACCGGGATATTATACTCCGCTGCAACCTTTACACTATCAATTACTGCTGTCAACTGCGGAACCCCAGACCCTGTAACTACTCGTGTAATACATATTGAACCCGAGCCAACTCCAACCTTCACTGCATCGACTCCAGCTTTGATTAAGTCTCTGGCACCCTCTCCTGTTGCAACATTTCCAGCTATGAGTTCACACATTGGGAATGCCTTTTTTATCAAATGTACCGCATTTAGGGCGTTATCGCTATGACCATGTGCAATATCTACGACAATCGTATCGGCGCCAGCTTCTAATAGAGATTCGGTCCTCTCCAAAAAATCACCCTTGACGCCAACAGCGGCTCCGACCAAAAGCCGGCCCTTCTTGTCTTTGGAGGCATGTGGGTATTTTTCCATCTTCAGAATATCTTTGCTTGTAATAAGTCCTACTATGTTTCTATTTTCGTCGATTACCGGTAATTTTTCTATTCTATGCTTGTGCAGTATCTCTTTAGCTTCTTCGGTTGTAATTCCAGAATTGGCAGTAATAACGTCCTTACTCATAAGCTCACAAACTTTCAGTGTGCGGTCTTTTTCGAATGTGATATCTCTCCTAGTAATTATCCCAGCGAGCTTCTTTTCTTCATCCTCTACTATCAATCCGGAAATGCCGTATTCATTCATGCTCTTGTTTGCATCATCTACTGTGAGCGTTGACCTAATAGTGTAGGGTTGTTCAATCACAACAGATTCGGAACGCTTTACCTTCAGAACCTGTTCTACCTGATCTTCAATTGTCATGAATCTGTGAATAATGCCTATGCCGCCTTCCCTGGCTAATGCAATGGCCATCTCAAATTCTGTAATAGTATCCATATTGGCGCTAACAAGCGGTGTATTTAGCATTAGACTTCGAGAGAGCTTTGTTTTTAAGTCTGTTTGGCTTCTCGAAACAATTGGAGATCTCTTGGGGACCAACAGCACATCATCAAACGTTAATCCTTCTCTAATATTCAAAATCCTTTAACAGAGTACATGTCGGGTAGGATTATAAGCGTTTGTAGTTTTGGTTTTGCAAATACCAGACCTCATATGTTATCAACAATAGTTATTGTGTTTACTCCTTAACAGGATACAACTATAGTATTAAATAGGAATGGGCCTTTACCTTAGCTGAATCTGATGGCCAGAACAGAGAAAAAGATCCTTGGCGAGAAATCCAAGGAAATAGTCGATTTGCTAAAAAAGGCTTATTGTGATGAAATGCAGATATTTCACTTCTTTTGGTATGTTGGGATAAACATGGAAGGAATAGGTTTGGTTACTTACGCAAGCTCTCTGAAGACACAAGCAACAGGAGAACTTAATCATGGTGAAATGCTTTCTAACAGAATCTCAGAGCTTGAAGATAAAGCCCCTAGCGATCCTTCTGAGTGGCAAAGAGTGAGTAATATTGGGACGTTAGATCCAATGAAACATCTGACGCTAAGATCTGCACTAGAGAAAGCCCTCGAATTCGAAGGAAAGGCTGTACAAAACTACAATAATATTGCGAAAAGGGCGCTGGAGTCGAGTGACTTTGTAACCTACAACCTTGCGACTACCATCTTGGCCGACGAAGTCAAAGACGAACAACATACGGAGGATGTGCTCAAAGGCTTAGAGGTAAAATGAGTTGGTCCGGTATTCGGTTTACTTGACACATTTAGGGAGAAGAAATTAGCGAGTAAGCTCGCACGCTCTCAACGCCTGGAATGTTTCCCTAACACTATGAGTTCTAATGATTTTTGCACCATTCAGAGCACTAACCATTTCAAATGCAAGTGAGGGAAGCAACCGTTCTCTTGTTTCCAGATTGAGTAACTTTCCGATGAAAGACTTTCGCGACACAGAAACGCATATCGGATAGGAGAATTGCGCTTTAAGTTCACGTAGTCTTGAAATCATTTCAATATCACGAAGATACCATGGAGTGTCCGACATAAGAGTAAAGAAAGGGTTTTTTCCATCAGCTCTAAAAAACCCAATCGAAGGATCGATAATAATTTTATTGTCTTTGATTCCGGATCTTCTTGCAATTCTTAGACTTTCTTTCAATAACTTTATGGTTCGAGATAACTTTCCTGTTGCACCTGATTTAGAACGCAGGCCAGCCCTTCTGCTCTTATCATACGCACCTATTATGACTGGTAGCTTTGATTCTGCTACAAGCCGCGTCATATTGTCATCGTATTTTAACCCAGTTATGTCGTTTATACAATCTATTCCTAGGTTGACGGCTTCTTTTGCCACAGACCATCTAGGTGTATCAATTGAAAGAGGCAAATTACAATTTTCTTTTACTATTCTGATAGCGCGCAACATTCTTTCGGTTTCTTTTTCAATGGAGATACTATTTTCTATATATGGAGCCGTAGACATGGCACCTATATCGACTAAATGTGCACCCTCCTGTTCGATGCTGGCTGCTGATTTGGCTATGTCGCTTGCCTTGGTTCTGATGGAGTTTTTATAAAATGACTCCGGGCTAACGTTAATGATCCCCATAATCTTGACTGAAGATTTGCTTGTAACTGGTAATTTACCTATATTGACCAATAGGCTGGTAAGAACTGGGATAAAATAAAACTCTTCTTCGGAGATATCGCTGCGGAGGCTAATGGTTCGGCTCCAACATATGTCATCTCAATGAATCCTAGAGAGTCGAGTATTCCCACAATCTAGCAGCCAACTGATTTAAGGAGCCCTGCGCTATTTTGGTCAAGAATGTTAGGAAACTCTTGTGTTCTTTAACAAGAAAAGTTGAGTAAGAATATTAAAATATTCTTTCGGCTCAATTATGAGTGCAAAATTTGACGTATTTAGAATCAAAGATATTACTAACCATTCCAAGATGGAATTTAGCTCATGCTTGCAATGTATTTCAGTTAAACGTTCTACCATTACAGTGCCTGCTCTAGATGGCGAAGAGGTTCTCCTAGTTGGTCAGGACGCTGGACAAGACACATACCGTGCTCTCATATGTTGAAGGTAGTCTTAAAAACGCAGTAATAGCCAATGGTGAGGGTAGGTCACACAATGGCTTCATTTTCTCGCTCTTGAATCCCCCTGTGCCTCTTGGAGGAAATGTTGTATCTCTTGATATATATGTCGACGAGATCCCCGTTCCAAAAAAGTCAGTCTTTATAGCAACTTCAGAGGACATCATCAATGCTTCATCACTATCTGAAGACAGGCCTATATCGTTTAAGCCCTTTCAAAGCGCAAGGTTCCTTATACTGAAGGATGAAGCCTTAGAGAAGAGAAGGCATAAGATAGTTATCTTAAGCAAACTGGAAGGATTTGAACAGATAATCATTCCTTTTACTTTCACTGATTACGTAGTAGGACAGAGCGAGAGAGTTTTAATTTCCTCGTCCAGCTTGACTGAAGATAATCCCGACACCGTAGCAACATCTGCCAGCGAGGACACAATATTCAAAAATTTTACAACTCCTCTAATACTCTCAGGAAAGAAAGCATATATTGTATGTTCTTCTAGTGGCTCTTTATCTGCCAATTGGACATGGATGGGCGCTAGATATGATAACGGTGGATTGTATGTTCCTCCAGCACGAGCCTTTGGTCGAATAGCCGTAGAAATCTCTACCGACGAAGGTATACGGAAGAGACTTCCGAGCTTCGTAGTATCGTCGCGGCATGAAAATGGCATATTATATACTCGACATGAGCTTGCCGGGTTGCAAGTGAGAAGGACCTTGTTTGTACCGACCGAAAGTAAAGGATTTGTAATGATAATCAATCTTTCCGATAAACGGTTCAATATCTCAAAACTCAGTACAAAAAGGAACAAAAATAGGTCAGTGAGAGACCAGCTCAACAAAAGAAGGGTAAGAGTTCATTTTCTGATTGATGGTAATATAACAAGTTATGGACTTGCAGCTATTTCTCAAAGCAATTCCTCAAAATTCCTTATATCTGATAACTGCTTGCATATCGAAACCGCTTCAAGAAAGGGAATAGCGCACTACTATGGAGCAATTGGGGTTGAACCAAAAGATCTAAGACCTGTCAAGGTATTGACCGACTCTTTTGACAATGATATGGAGATATCCTATGATGTTGAAATCGCGCCTGGTGAAGATAATGACCTTGCACTGATAGCATCTGGAAGCTTTACTAGTTCCGAGGAATGTTTAAAAGAATACCGCTACATGCGAGATAATTATAAGACTTTATACGAAGCTACAAAAAATCATTTTTTTACACGGTCTAGTTCTAATTTACATGTTGCACCAGATACAGATCAGAGACAAAATCTCGTAGTTGCAAGATTAGTACGAGCTTTTGAGAAAGCGAAAACAAGCATGGAATACCTCAAGGCTCGATATGACGAACTAGGAGATGGAATTTGTGCAGGGCTTCCTAGGTTTCCTAACTACTGGGCAAGGGATACTGGATGGGCGCTCAGAGGCTATCTCTCTATGGGAGATTACAATTTCGCTTTGGCTGTAATTGAGAATTTCCTTCGTCATCAAGCTAAAAGAACAACAGATTATGCCCTGAAGGGCGAGCTCCCCATGATAATAAGCGGACGAGCATTTCTACATAACACAACTTTTGGATCCTCAGACTCTACCTTTCTTTTCCCCTGGGCTATACGGGAATATGTTTTGGCCACCGGAAATTCTTCCTATTTAAAGAAAAGGTGGGATTCCGTTGTGGACCTGGTCAATTGGGGATTTCTGAAAGACTTGGATGGAGATGGACTAGTAGAACATGGATTTACAGGAATTGCAGAAAAGCTGCCGATCCAGGATTCGACTTGGATGGATCACATAGATAGGAGAAAAAGTGCGAATGATATCCAGGCCTTGTTTTTTGAAAGTCTGAACATAGGAAGTGAGCTGGCTGGAATCGTTGGGGATGAATTCAATCAGAAAAAATGGCGGGAGTCAGCCAAAAACTTACAGATGAAAATAGATTCAGAATATTGGCACCCCGAAAAGGCATTCTATTATGATACTATTCGCCGCGATGGCACAAAAGATCCAAGTATACGACCAAATGCCCTTGTTCTTGCATTAACAGGTTCAATAAGAGATACTAACAAGGTCATCTCTATTCTTTCAAGATTAGAACAAACCGACATGACCACTTCTTGGGGGGTAAGGACTCTTAGCAGTACTGATCCAAAATATCATCCGAGTCTGTATCATGACGGAGCTGTCTGGCCGTTGGTTACGGGCTGGGCTGCAGTAGCTGAAATTAAGCATATGAGGCGGGAACAAGCACTCTATTACTTAGAATCAATGGCACAGAGAATCTTACATGAAAACGGAATGTTTGCAGAAACCTATAGAGGAGACAGACCTGAGCCGTTTAACTCCTGTATCCTGCAAGCATGGTCCGTTGGTATGTACATCTATGCATTCTGTGAAATGATGCTTGGTATGAGAATAAACATGATTGATAATAAGATTCAATTAGAACCTCAGATTCCTGATTCTTTGCTGAGCGTTTGCACGCCAATGCACTTCGAACATACAGTCTCTGCGAAAAAAGGGGCAGCTAAGTTAAGTATGATTGTCGAACCCGATAAAAAGAGAATATCCTCTGACTTTAAGAGCGGTATTTTTGATCAGAAGCCTGAAGTCTTTAGCAATACGTATTCAATCAGTTGAATAGCGATAAGCAAGTTGCGGTATCTTTATAATGCGATCTATGGACAGCTTCTCTCTGCCAATAGACAAATTGTCCTTCTGAGCTTCAACAATACCATGAACTTTTTTGACGTTAAATCTGGTTGTAACCCGAAATAATTAAGTACGCATCGAGCAAACCTAGCATTAATTGACGTACGAAAAATGATGATAATAGATAAGAGGAAAATATATGAGGTTATTGACAACCAAAAGCCCAATTCGGTTGCTCTTAACGGGCCGGAGGGTCTAGTCTCAAGAATACAGGAAGTTGCTGACAATGTCGAAGAAAGATATCATATTCCAGCCTACGTTATAGGAGACACTTGTTGGGGGTCTTGCGATTTGAATACTCATGCTGCTGATTTACTAGGAGCTGATATTTTATTCAACATAGGTCATACTATAGCCATGCAATCCTTGGGCAGGAAGGTGGTGATGATTAATGCCTATGACGATGTAAGTTTTGAAAATGTTGCCAGAAAATGTGCTTCAGATCTCAAAGCTCGTTACAGGACTCTTTCATTACTTACAGACAGCCAGCATCTTAGCCAAATAACCACTGTAAAGAAAATATTCGAAGAATATGGGTACGACATTGTAATAGGTAGAGGAAAAGGCCAGTTAAATGATGCTCAGGTGTTTGGTTGTGAATTCTATCCTGCTCATTACATGCAAAATAGAGTCGATGCTTATATATTTCTAGGACAAAGCATGTTTCACTCGGCAAGTATTGTGATGTCAACGGAAAAGCCCACTTACATGCTAGACCCGTATTATCAAGAGTACACGGAAGTTACTGAGTTTGCGAGGGGTCTACAAAAGAAGGCTGTATTGGCGATCTATAATGCATTGGATGCGCAAAGAATTGGACTTATTATTGGACTAAAGGAAGGGCAGTATGCCCAAGTTCGAGCCCTTGAGCTGAAAAGAACCCTGGAGAAATTAGGCAAAAAAGTACAGTTGATTGCACTAACTGAGATAACTGAGGAACGTGTTCAAATTTTTAAGGAAATTGATGCATTCATACAGGTAGCTTGTCCTCGGATTTCTACCGACAATCATTTTAAAAAGCCCATGCTATCAGTTCCTCAAGGTCTTGCTTTGATTAAATTACTCAAAAACGAATCTATAGAAGGTTTCCTTAAAGTTCAGCATTGGCTATAGGCATGCTATTGCCTCAGGGAAGAAGACTGGGTTCTTCTAACTTTAGGTCAGCTCGTGGTTGTACTATGGCGCAACATACCAGGTAGCAAGATATTTGGTTCGCTTGCATGTGCATTGCCTAAAAGCACAATAAACGTCTAAGACACCTGTTTTAAATAAGTTCAACTGTTCAGCTACTAAATGACTCTAAACATATGGAACGTACTAGCCAAATTAGAAGATAGGTCCAAACTCGAACGATCGGGAAAAGTTGTAGTCTCCAGGGAGGAGATGATGTTGGCAATTACGTATGAGACGGGTCTGTTCTTTAACATTTTTCTCAAAGCCATGAAAGCCAAAAGGGCCTTAGAAATTGGAACGTCCACCGGTTACTCGTCATTATGGTTAATAGAAGCACTCCTGCAAAATACGGTCGCTAACAAACAAGAAAAGCCAAGTTCTAGTAGAGGACTCATAACAATTGAAAATGACCCTATGAAATTAGAAAAAGCCTCATACAATTTCTCTGAGGCTGGCGTATCTGATAAAATCGACATCATGGAAGGCAATGCGTTAGAATGCCTTCGTAGAATTTCAGGGACCCTTGATAATCATGAGCTTTTTGATTTTGTTTTTATCGATGCAGACAAAGAAAATCTAAAAGGGTATTTTGATCTGGTTTTGCCAATAATAAGGGTTGGGGGAGTTATAGCCACAGATAACGTATTGTATCCCACGGATTATCGTCCAATTATGACATCTTTCATCGAATATATCAGAGCGAAGCCTAACGTCCAGTCGGTAACTGTTCCAATTGGACATGGTGAAGAAATAACAACTAAATGCAGATGATTAGTCTTATAAAGATCGTTCGGGCCGAAATGGGGTACGACCGGAGCGAATGTTAGGATATAAGCATGAAATAAATATGCAGCGATGAAGTTTTGGCATCAGTCGTATGTCATAGGTGCTACCCTAATAAGCTGAACACCTATGAGGTGTGTTGCATCCTATACTTTAGTTATTGGAGGGAGCTTGGGCTAGGGGCTCAGAAGATAAAGAATAAGAAGAAAATAGAATAGAATAGAACAATTAAGGTAGGTGTATAAGTTAATTTGTTCCTTTGTGCAAGCTCGACCTTTTTTTTTCTATTATATTCCTAATATAAGAATCAATATTTTCCATCATTTTCGCATTGTTTTCGATCAGAGATTGCAGTTTGGGATTTGTATAGTTGATCTCTGTGTAATCCAAACTTTGATTACTATCGTCATATCTATAATCAAAGATAGCCTGTTCCTTTTTGCCCTCTATTCTAAAGTCAAGACTAATCTTTCCCTGTTCAATTTTTGACAACCAAGTATTCGTCTTTAGATAAATTATTTTGTTATTTGAACTTGTCTTTAGTCTGCGGAGCCACTTGTGTTAGTCGCCTTGTGGTTTCTATCCTAGTTCATATGGTGTAGAAAAAGCTATCTCCAATATCACCGAGCGGCCATGGAAATATCCCGTTTTAAGATCAATAAATAGAATAGATGCCTAATCTATATGATACGATATGAATTTGCCAGCAGATACGGACAAACACACAGACTCAGAAATAAAGAGTTTTTACGAGTTAAAAAATATTGCCGTGGTTGGAATGTCAACTAATGAAAAAAAGCCGGCTCACTTCGTACCCAAATACCTCATTGAGCATGGATTCAATGTCATCCCCGTGAATCCAACCGCGTCAGAAATATTGGGAAGAAAATCTTATCCTAGAATCATGGATATACCGCAACACATAGACATAGTTGATGTATTTAGAAGGTCAGAAGAGGTACCCGCTTTGGTCGACGACGCTGTCAAGAAGGGAGGATTAAGAGTAATATGGATGCAGTCAGGTATCTACAATGAAGCAGCCGAAAAAATGGCGAAGGAAAAAGGTTTTGATGTTGTCTTCAATAGATGTATGATGGAAGAGCATAAACGTCTTTTTGGTGACTAGCAAAAAGCATTATGACCAGCATAAGCGTGCTCGATAGTTTCTATTTTGTTGGTGATGTCACAAAAATAGCCTCTTTTGCAACGCGATCCCATAGAGTGTCATTGGACTAGATTAGAGAGCAGAAATTCCGGTCCTTCTGCTTTTGAGGTCGTAGGCCTCAGCCACATCATAGACAAAGATTTTACCGCTTCTATTAGACCCGGTCCTCATAACGTTTAAGACTTCTTTTATTATTTTATTGGCGGTATCATCCGACGTGACTACCTCGGTTTTTGTCTTTATTGCAAACTCGGGTACATATCTTTCTATTCCCCTTCCAGGAGATACAGGTTCTCTTCTTGAACTCCCTCTTCCCCTTATATTATAAAAGTTCATTCCTCCGACCCCATACTTATGAAGGAGATCATTTACTTCCGGTAGGCGTTCGTGTGAAAAAATTATTTCTAGCTTCTTCATTTCCTTTTCTCAAAGTTTTTCATATATATTAAAATATACGGAAGGGATCGGAATAGCTATCTCTCAAGGCATAATTTTACGCAAATTGTGCTGGAAAATATTAATTAATCCATGACCAGAATGGTATGCCTCGTAATCTGCATTGTTTTCTTATAATTGCTCTAGCTTTTCCAGCTGCCTCCTTCTCAGTGCTAGATTTTTTTATGTATTGTACTAAAAGCTCGGCATATAGTTTTTTAGCACGCTCTTCGGTAAATTCTTTATAACGCCTGTTTCTGTTCTTGGCTCTATAAGTTGCTAACCTTTCTACAGAATGACCAATGTTCCCTTTTAGCTCATTATACTCTTCTTTACATTTAGGACATAAATCATCAAAGAACTCCATGTGGATTGAACACGTGGTCATGTCCACCATCATTATTAGTAATGCCATTGCTATAAATGTGCTTCAATCCGTGCTTTGATGCTAAATGAAGCTATTCGGCATCTAAAAGCGCAGGAAACTGGAAGAGTTAACTCGATGCTTTCATGTTAGCCATTTGTCTGATTGGAAGCTAATTGCTGTCTCATAGTTCTTTAATGTTGTACCCTTAGTCTCAGCTCCTTCTTCTATGCCACCAAACAAAACTTCATCTCTGGTGATATTGACAGGGATGCCGCTATAATACATATCAGCTACTATGAAAATTTCGCCGGATTCGATTTTGGCCTCAAATAATATTTGTCTAGTCTTGTTTTGAATCTTCAGGTAGCCTGGTTCATAATCAACGTTCCAAACTAGTTTCTTATCTGTAGTCCAGGAATTTTCCGATGTTACAGCAATTAGGTTATTCTGGGAGTCAAAAAAGTTAAGGTCCAGTAGCAAGTACGAATTGTTTTCTTTCCTGATTGTAACCAGGTCAAAATCATCGACTGAAAGGAGTCTGTAAGTGTTGATAAACTTCGTTTTGGCTATATTCACGGTTAACTCTGGAGCTAACGCAAAAGGTTTATTTTCGTTTATCCTGTTATAGGGTTTCGTTTTAAACGAAGAAAGCTCAGTAGCCGACAACTCGTTTTGGACGAATTTTAAAGTATGTGTGGGGCAAATTGCTATCATGTTTTCTGGAAGGTAAGCTCCAGGTGTGTCCGAGGGAATAAATTGCACAAACTCTAATAATGGGCAGCCACAAATCGAACACCCATAACGTGCTTCTTTTTTCAGTTGACTCTGTATCGGAAGAGGCGCGTTTACAGATGCTGCAACGTTCATAAAAATACTTTCAAGGAAACAATATAAAAATTGTAGTAACAAGCTGAGGCAAATTAAAGACCTCGATACAGGCGTTAGGTTCATAAATGTAACTAGGCGTGAAGCTGATCTATAGCGTGGTAAGAGGACCGAATTCATATCGTAGGGGTCTGGTCTGTATCGGTTATTATAAGCAAATTTGGATGGAGAAGCGTGCAGCTTAAGGAACTAACGGCGTTGACCCAAGCCAGAATAGTTAGAAGATAAGGACCTAACAGAGGATTTAGTCTCTCTTATTGTATTCGACAGATCTATTCCTAGTGTGAGGTATCTCACCACGTTTATCGTGATCACTCATATGATCAGCTGGAATTTCGTTATCCAAATCCTTACCGCATATTCTACATAAAACCATATTACTACTGTGAAGAGGTCTACTAATAACGATTGAGACTCTACATCTCTGCCTCGAACCCTACCATAGTTATCCCTTTAAAAAAGATGACAAATGTATTAGTCTGAAATGTTCCTTTTGGATTTTATCAAACAAAATAATTTAATTGACTGTCAGGATAATTATGGTGTGTTGTAATAATTGAGTGGTGACAAAAATACCGATAAGATTGATAACAACCAAGGTTCCGATGATGACGAGGACTTGATAGAGGAGTTCGGCAGAGAGGAATTCGAAAATGAGGAGGATGAGGAGGATGAGGATGATGAGGATGATGAAGAAAATGCTGAGATTATGAACACTTAGAGTTCACTTAATCCGTAAGCTCGCCATCATTTGAATGTCAGCTTGGACCTAAAGTACTTTGCGATAACGACCAATGTCATGGCTCTTAAATTTCCTTCTATTTTGTGACCAGCAATAAATAATCCAATCGCAACGGGAAAAAGCATAATTCCAGATATGA
>JAREAJ010000037.1 GCA_029240395.1 Nitrososphaeraceae archaeon | reverse complement strand
TGAGCCTTATCCCCTTCAACAGTTTGCTGTCCTGTTTGGCTCTCTACCCCTCTGGATCTATTGTCAGTACCACCTTTAGAAATGGTAGCTTGTTGACTATCTGCCTCATGTGGTGAAACCGATGATGAGTCGAATTTTCTGTACTGAGCAATAGTGCTATCGCATGTGGCACACTTATATTCGCCTTTTTCTGCTAGAGTGACGCCTTCTCCAAGGTCCTCATTGGGATTCTCGAATTTAAGTGGTGGAGAGCCTTTGTATTCTTTTTCGCATTTGTTACAGAAGTACTTTGAAAATCTTTCCTCGGGTAGTCTGCCTACCCCTGCTAAAAATAGTTCGGGGCCACCAAGGTTGCCTCTTTTTTGTTCCTCATCTGTTACCTTTGCCAAAGCATACCCTCCAGAGCCACGTAGTTTCTTTTCACGTAGGCTAGGTTCTTCGCTCATCATGTTACAACATTGAATTTAATTAGAAGTTATTTAAAATATTCTGATGTAGTAGGCTTAATGTTAAATCCAATGCTAGATCCAACATTTATCCTGCTAGGCCTAAACCGCCAATATGCCTCATTTTCAATGAAGCCAGAGACAAATCCCATAAAGTAAGACAGTAATTAGCTTACAGGCACTTGTTCCGCTAATTTTTCAAACTCATTGAACCTGATATGATCATATACTCTCGATATAATTATATTCGAGTAAATCATAGTTTGACCTGTCAAAAAGATTGCGGCGGATTAAGGAAGTACATGAACGAAGATAGTCACTTTCATATCTTCCGTGGCTTTTGTAGGCTTACGGCAATCAAAGTGAAAGAATTTGAAGACATTTCAAGAATTAGGAATAGATGTTGAAACAACTAAAGCACTAAGGGAGCATGGCTACGAGGATCCCTTTCCTATTCAACAGGAAGCAATACCCCTAATGTTGAAAGGTTTAGACGTAATAGGACAGGCACACACAGGTACTGGCAAGACGGCAGCTTTTGCATTGCCTATATTAACCAAGATAAAACGCAGAGGTCCAATACAGGCTCTCATACTCGTACCTACAAGGGAGCTGGCAGTGCAGGTTTCTGCTGAAATTAACAAGTTTGCTAAGTACACCGGCATTAGAACAGTATCCATTTACGGCGGCCAGAGTATAGGTATTCAATATGATCAATTGAGAAGAGGAGTTCAGATACTTGTTGCGACGCCTGGAAGGTTGATAGATCATATCAAACAGGGATCAATTGATTTAGAGAATGTAAAGTTTGTTGTCCTAGATGAGGCAGATAGGATGCTTGACATGGGTTTCATTGAAGATATTAAGTTCATTTTGTTTTATGTAAATGAAGATAGACAAACATGCCTGTTCTCTGCTACAATGCCACCAGAGATCTTAAGACTCGCACAGGAATATATGAAAGAGTTTGAAGAAGTCAGATTAAATGAAGAGGAATTAAGTCTCGACACAATTGACCAGTCATACCTAATAGTGTATGAAAAAGAAAAATTCAGGCATTTATGTAACCTTATCAGAATTAGAGATAAAAAACAGACAATCGTTTTTGCTGCTACTAAGCAAAGAACACATAGATTAGCTTCTGAATTGAAGCAAGAGGGATTCAGAGCCATAACAATACATGGGGATCTCACCCAGAGGCAAAGAGACAACGCAATGTATCGATTCAAGAGAGGTGATGAAGATATTTTGGTAGCAACCGATATTGCCGCACGAGGCATTGACGTCCCGGCTGTAGGTCATGTTTTAAACTATGACATTCCTGAGGATCCGCTAATATATTTTCACAGAATAGGAAGAACGGCAAGGGCTGGCGCAACAGGTAAGGCCATATCATTGGTCTCCCAAGACAGGATCGACGATTTTGGGCGAATCCTGAGGCAGACAAAACATCCCATTCGAAAGCTTAATGAGGAAATGGGAGTTGAGGTTCCTGCCGTCCAACGACATCACACACACTCGCGTTCTTTTAGCCGCAGATATCAAGGGTATGAATATGGAAATCAGAATAGGGACCGGTGGAGTAGAGGAACAAGATATCGAAAAGATGTAGGCAACAGATACAGACAAGCCAAACGCCATGACCGGGGTTACTCTCACAGAGGGCATTATAGCCATAGTAGCTATCGCAATAGTCGATCATAAAGCGTCGATACGATACCTCAGTTGTAATAATACATAGTTAAAATGTGTATATTGAGGTGACATGCCGTGACCCAGCCATACCAATTAGAGAGAATTTTTGTAAGAAACGATAATTTCCCTTTATGATGTATTCTTAAGTAATTCTGACGATATATGAAACTTGTTTCTCTAGCAAGTTAGGATGAAAAATCATACTCTCTGAAGCTTGCTCCAAAGTTATTCAATATCTCTATTGCTATAAGCCTTTCCTACACAATTCCAGCTAACCACTTACTGGAATCGTATCTAATTTTTTTAGCTTATGAAGTTAAATTGTAGGAATAAGACTGCACCTAGCAAGTAGGAGTCTAGTGAGGGTAGTATTACATGACCATTACAGCTCTAGTTGGGTTGTCTTTTAGCATAATTGCTATCAGATTAATGATGATTATTGAAAGTAGACAAAGCTTCACAAATACTAGTGAATCATATGATATTCCTTTACAACTAGTTGCGTGTAAGACGAGAAGGATGCGCAAGTTAACTTTAATGAAATTGATGGCAAGAGTTCTCTCTAAAGTAAGCATGGCTATATTCTGTTTGCAAGGATTATATCCTGAGATTAGGTCTCCGCTGCCTGCTTGTTATTCTACTACAAGATAATACGATTTATTCTAACAGCAAACAGATCCTCTGATATGAGACAAAAACCAATTAAAATTAGCGAAGACAATAACCAGTTGTCTCGATTGGTAGGTTGCCAGACGATACCAGAAGTGAAACTAGGACAGAATTATTATATCATTACAACGGATCTTCTCGGCTCACCTTTTAAGTCAGTTCCGCGAACTAGAATCGTCGGTAACTATATATCCAAAAATTACAGATTATACTATATGCATTCAGTTAAATACGAGGATTCTTTTGTTAAAATCGCCAACCTGATTGGAGGAGAAGAATATCTTAAGGTTGCACGCGCCCTCTTAAATACCGAAGATGCTACTGACGAAGAAATCGCTAGTGCTACGGGGTTAAGAATCAACATTATAAGAAAAGTTCTTTATGACATGTTCGGTAAGGCACTTATAACCGGAATAAGAGTCAAAGACGAAAAAAAGGGTTGGTTTGTATATAGATGGCGTGCAAAACAAGATCAGGTCGACAACTTTATTGATAATCAAAAGAAGAAAATTCTTGACAGATTGCAAAAACGGTTAGAATACGAAGAATCTTCAGAATTCTATCACTGTGGAAACAAAGATTGCCCTCGAATTAAATTTGATTCGGCTGTAGAATTATTCTTCAAATGTAACAATTGTAAAGGTCCACTCAATATGGTAGACAATGCCAGAGTTAAGGAAGCTCTTCGCTTCAAGATAAATCAAATAACTGAGGATATATACCGTCAAACAGAAAATAAAAGAACCGGCTAGTCATATTTCATCTTCAAATACTAACTAGTTTCGCAGTTTATAATACAAAACCAGTTCCCCATTAGTTTGCATTTGGACTTTCTGTAACTGCAATTTTACTCCGCTAGAAATACTTGGATATCCCTCTCCTTCTACTAGAGTAGTTGCTTGCCTGCCACCAACTATCCTTGGTGCAATCGTTACAATTAGTTCATTCACAAGTCCTTGACTAAAAAAAGACCAATTTATTTCGCCTCCGCCTTCTACAAGAATTTTCTTAATACCCATATTTTTAACAGTCGAGAGTACCTTTTTCAGATTAACTATTTTTTTTCCGGAAACAATAACCACTGCCCCCATCTTCTCGATTTTGCTTATCGTGTCTGTATGTGCTAATTCTGTGACAGCAACTATTGTCTTTACTTTAGAAGCGGTGCGTAGAACCCGCGAATCGAGTGGTATCTTCCCGGTACTATCAATTATTATTCTTGCTGGATGTTTTCTCCTGACCTGTTTCGTGGCCAGTCTTACTGTAAGCCTTGGATCATCAACAAGGACAGTAGATATACCAACGACTATTCCATCGACCGAAGCCCGCAATTCGTGAACCCTTGAGAGATCCTCTTCTGATGAGATCTCCGAATTTCCAAGGATTGAAGCAATCTTTCCGTCAACTGTCATTGCAGCGTTAATTGTTATTTGCATCAACTATTCCCACAATTCTGCCCCATCTGCCAGTCTTCCGTCTATCATTACTCCTTTGATGGAATCTGAACTGGCCCTGTGTATAATCGATACGTAGGGATTATGAATAGGGTACAAGTCAAGATATTTTTTATCAATAAATAACAAGTCAGCCGACCTGCCTTCTTCGATGCAGCCGGAGTTGAGACCGAGAATGTGAGCAGCATTTACTGTAGACATTTTCAATATTTCTTTAGCCTCTATAAAATTACCTCCAATGGCCCTTGAAGTCTTCCAAATGTAGTCCATTTCTCTAAATATATCTGGAGAATTCAACATTACATTATCTGTTCCTATAGCTATCCTACATCCTCTCGATAACATTTCTGCAACCCTTGGAATTCCTGCTCCAAGAACTCCGTTGGCCCTGGGGCATATTACAACACCAGTTCTGCTGCTTGCAACCAAAGAAATGTCTTCATCTGTTGCATTAGTCATATGAACAATATAGTCTGGTTTTAGAAACCTCATGATTCTGAAAACCTCTGTCTTGCCTGTCAAGGATTTTGAAAATTCAACAGACTCCCTTGATTCTGCTCCGTGAATCCCTATGAGTAGCTTTCGATTCTTGTTTTTTAGCTTTTTATCCCTTCTCTTCTTATTTATGCTATCGATTAGTTGCTTATATTGTTGCAGGGAGAGGTCAGTATTTTCGTTTGCACCGCTAATTCCTAACCCTTCAGCAACTCTTAGAATGTCAGAAGCCTCCAGCAAGGCTTTTGGTGGTAGCTTCAGTTGCACTTTTCTCAAAACATGATGCTGCTTGTAAAATTTTGTAGCCATTGCTTTGATGTTCTTTTTAGCACTTGTATCATGGACCAATTTTTCTTTTCTATCTGGTCTGGTATCCTTAGTGAGATCAAAATAATATTCGACCCTGCCAAATACGATACACTTAATTGGGAGGGCAGAGATTGCCTGCTTTAGCAATTCTATTCCTTCAAAACCACCTTCCCTAAAATCTGCAAACGCTACAATACCTTTTTTCATCATAGATATTACGGAGGCCCTCATGAGAATCTTTAGATGACTTGGCTTACTCTTCTCTAAAATGACTTTCTTTGCACCATATACAGGATGGACTCTCGTATTAAGTCCTGATTCAACCAACACGTCTTTTGCAAGAGAATCGCCAATATGAGTGTGAGCGTTTATGAAACCTGGTATTATTAAAAGTCCATCAGAATCAAATGTACTACGATTACACTCGGTTTTATTGTTAAGAACCTTTTCACCGTAGTTTCCAGGGGCAGCCCTGAGTATCGTTCCATTTTTTCCTATTTCAATAAATCCTGATTCAATATATTTTAAATCTCTGCCAAGTAGAAGACTCGCCTTTTCTATTATCGTATTCATTGAACTTCATATATAGACTGAATCATTCCTTTTTCCCTAAGTTCCCTTATAGTGTCAAGTGCCCTGGTTGCATTTTTAGCTGCTTCTCTACCGTTCTTTCCCCTACCAATTCCACAATTTAGCTTCGTTCCCGAAGCTCTGCCGACTGTATCAATAATCCTACCTGCTTCTTCTTTCGTTGTTTCGTTTGAGATTACCATAAAGTTGTCTCCACCAATAAAAAACATCATCGAACCTTTTTTAAAAAATTCATCTGACAAAAGAGTATGTATCTTTCCCATTAAGCATGTGACCTCATATGGAGATAGATCTAAACTCATTTTCCTTGAGTTATTCACATCTATGTGCATAATCTGTACAAAGTCTCCATTCAGCGAAGGTGCCAATGTTGATTTCGAAAGTGAAAATTCAGTAGGAGAGTCGTTAGAGGAATACATTACACGATGACCGAATATACTAGCAACAGTTGTAAGTGCTTCTTTTGCTTGTCTAGATCTGTGGGCACTAACATTTGCTTCAAACGGAGTACTACCTTTACCAATTGTCATTGATAGCTCTAAATTTGGGTACATGTTTGCAAGCTGGTTATGTATATTGATGTGACCTGCAACAGAAAGACCATTAGATACGGCAAAATATTCATCAAATCTATTCGAGTAAACCAAGCATTCTCTCTCTGAAAATAGTCGTTGTATGTCGTAATACATCCTTGATTGCAACATCTGCAGCCTAGCTTCTCTGTCGCTGCCGAGACTGAGCGTCCACGGGCCATACCCTTCAATCCTAATTATTGTGATCTGTATTGTCAATCCGATATCGTCACTGCCTTTTTAGAATTAAGCATCCTTTTGTTTCTTAGTTTTCTGATTCTGTTAGTCATACAGACAGCTGCAATGACAGCGCGCCTTGGTACAATTTCTATTCTATCTTTAGCCTGTTCTATTGTCATGTCCGGACCAGAAATTCCAAGTGATACAGGTTTACCATATTTAAGTGACAGATCTGCTATTAATCTTGCCGCATTTTCTGCAACAATACTGTCATGTCGTGTTTCACCCTTAATTATAGCACCTATAGTTATCGCAGCATCTATGTCCTTTCTCTTTAAAAGCTCTTCGACCATAAGTGGCATATCGAATGAACCTGGCACGTAGCATATGTATTTGAGTTGTAAATTTGCTTTATTTGCTTGGTTTAAGGCGACTGCAAGCATCTGAGATGTTATACCCTTATTAAACTCTGAAACAACTATCCCTGCCCTGATTCGCTCCAATCTTAGTTAGCCACCCTCGAATATGATCGTATGAGCTGATTCGACTCTATCAAGACAATACCAAACTTGTTTGCATAATTCTTAGCCTTATTTATCGATAACGACCTATGAGTCGTGGAATCCAACATTTCGCATATTACGACTGCCGGAACCAGCCTTGCGATTTGCATCAAGTATATAGATAGCTCGGTATGACCAGTTCTCTCTTCTAGCAGATTATTAGACGCAATGAGAAGAGGTACGTGACCGGGTGCCCTAAAACTATTCGCAAATTCTTCTATTCCACCGGAGTCGATCTTCCTACATACATCAGCCATTTTCGAAATTGTTAGTGCTCTGTCGACGTCTGTAATTCCAGTAAAGGTATCTATGTGATTGATGGATAAGGAAAAAGAGGGTCTATCACCGTATGGTGTTTTATCAACAACTATCTTTGAGAGAATAGTATTAGGACGGGCTGAAGACCGAAGAATATCCCTCATGTACATAAGGCCCAGTTTTTCTGTAATTTTGTGTGAAATTGCCAAACATATTAATCCGCCTGCTCTATTTCTCATAATTGCAATATCCCGGGGTTTGATATGCTCCGCTGCTATAACCATATCAACCTCATTCTCTCGTCGAGTATCGTCATGAATCAGCACAAAGCTTCCTCTC
>JAREAJ010000036.1 GCA_029240395.1 Nitrososphaeraceae archaeon | reverse complement strand
AGCGGGACTTGTAATGTCCACTCTTGACATGGTATCTGATAAAGGCGGCAAGGCTGGCTGCTTTTTAGATTTTGGAGGTAGTGCTACTACTGAAACGATTTATGATTCGTTAAAGGTGATAAGCAAGATGAAAAAGATACGCTCTATATTGATAAACCTTTTTGGAGGAATTGTCAAAACTAGCATGGTAGCAGAAGGTATCTTAAGGGCTTATAATGAAGGCATAGTCGAAATACCGACTTTTGCTAGGATAACGGGGGCAGAATCAGAAAAGGCAAAAGAAATGCTAAAAAATAGTAATGCAAGGATGTATGACACAGTTGAGCAAGCCATACACGGTTTGCTCCAAGGACTACCGAAAGCGGAGGAGATCTATGGCAAATAGGTTTGACCTTATAGGTCTGCTAGTGGGGAGGGAGGCTGATGAGGACTATGGTAAGAAGCCTGTAATTGTTCAAGGAATAACTGGAAGCTTCGGATCAGTTCATACTAGATTGATGAGAAGTTACGGGACAAATATCGTAGCAGGGGTAACACCGGGCAAAGGAGGCCAAGAATTTGATGGCATTCCTATTTGCAATAGTATGACTGAAGCCGTGGAACAGTCAGGAGCCGCAATATCTGCTATGTTTGTGCCTGCTCCATATTTTCTGGACGCAGCAATAGAGGCCATAAACAGTGGAATAAAACTTTTAGTAGCAATACCAGAACACGTTCCCGTAATAGATTCTCTGAAGCTGATTGAATATGCAAGTGAACGGAACGCACGAGTCATTGGTCCTAACACACCGGGCGTAATTGTTCCTGGAGTTACTAAAATCGGCATTATGCCAGCTCAACCTTTCTCTCCCGGCAAGGTGGTTCTTCTCTCGAGGAGTGGCACTTTGATGTATGAACTTGCGCACAACCTAACCAGGGCGCAGTTCGGTCAAAAAATATGTATGGGTATAGGAGGGGATCCTATTAATGGGACGAATCTGATTGAATGCTTCGAAATGATTAGGAACATCGAAGGTATAGAAGGAATCGTCGTTGTGGGCGAGATCGGGGGAGACGCCGAGGAACAGCTGGCGGAGTACATAATCAGGACGAGATTTCCAAAACCAGTAATAGGTTATATCGCTGGAAGATCTGCGCCGAAGGAAAAAAGGATGGGTCACGCTGGGGCGATCGTGTACGGCGACTACGGTTCGGCTGAATCAAAATTGACTAGCTTTTTCAAAGCTGATGTTCCCGTAGCAAAGATTCCATCAGAAGTTCCGGTTCTTTTGTCTCAAAAACTAAAGAGATAGCTGAATAAAATGGTGAGCGAAGGCATATCTGAGCAATGCGGGCCGAGATAATTTCTTATGAATAATACAACAGAAATCAGATTCTGCGACCGATGCATGGCGAAGACAACACATGATGTAATGGAAGATAATGATGATGTGATCTACACTTACAAGAGTAGGAGAATCTATTACTGTGTCACTTGCGGACGGAAAAGCTATAAAAGAGGCCTAAGACCAAGCGCAGAATCAGTTTACTAAAAATAAACCTCTATGCAATAGATACTATTGGACGGTTTCTCTGCATCAATCGTTGGACTGAAGAATAACTACATGAGAGACTTCTCACCAAAAGGGTATGTGAGCGAAGTTGTGCCACGTCAACACTCAACCAGGTTCAATATTGAGCAAGCCATCCTAGATAAACTTAATTTATTTGGGAAAGTTAACCCTATCTATCTGAATCAAACCGACATCGTGGTCGATGGAGTGTTATGCAGCGCGTATGAGGGGGATATTAACAATTATTGGCTTAGTAGCAAGAAGCATGATACTTGTTACCAACCATTTTACCCGACATGGATGTTGTCTGCTTACGCCCTAGCGTACTATTCCAAGAGATTGGGGTTCAAAGAGTTGGTTGACGTTGGTTCCGGTGACGGAAGATTAGCATATTGTTCAACACTAGTGGGGCTGAAGGCTTTTAGCATTGAGATAGACTGTAGCTTGAGCTTACTTCAACATGATATTTCCTCATTAACAGGAGTTGGCTTTGAGATCTATAATACCGACGCAACGAGGTTTGAATATGAATCTCTTGACCTTTCGTGTCCTATTTTTTTCATATCAGGCCTTCCTGAGTGTGGAGACATCTTGGCAAGAGACGTTGTAGCAAAAGAAATAAACTCTAGAAATAAAAAAGGGAGAGTCGGCTTCAACTTTATGGGAACTCACGCTGTGAGAGAATATATGGCTGACAACACTCAATGGGGCTGGGGAAGTATCATTAAGAATTTTAATTTGGAAATTTTAGGATGTGCTACCTTGCCGACATTGTGGACTAATGATCAGGAACTCGACACCGCCTATGTGTTCGCTCAAATGTACCAAGATAGTCCAGCTGCAGGGATATCACCAACACTAAATTAGGAAGTAGACAAGTCCGCGACCATACTTTGTTAAGCGTTTTTTGATTAATTTCAATTGAAGCCGGGTAGCTGAGATGAGAATTACTTACTAAGTGGAATACTCGCACGCGACGAACCTTTATCGCACGAAAGCATATCGCCCTTGAAACATTCACATTTTAGTCAGAATAACTGGACGAATGTTCTTACCTACAAGTGAATCTGCTCTGTCACAACTGTAAGTCAGAGCCACGGGAGGACATGGTTTATGTCCTTGCTCGTCGTAGCTACAGCAATGTCAACGAGGCTCATTCTCTTTCTGAATAATCTTTCAAACACCCCAGAAGATGCTTTGCAGCTACGAAATAGAGCACGAATAATTGCTTCTCAACATGGTATAATAGTGAGAGATGCTAGGGTGGCTAGATTTCACATTGAATATGACATAACCTTGCCTCCAGATGGAAGTACCCCAAACGTGGATAAGCTCTTCAAAGAAATCGGGACTTACGTGGGCTCTTATCAGGTAATAGAAAAAAAGAGGGAAAAACAAGAGTCAATATCAGAGGCTGTTAATGTTTTTAATGAGGAAAAGTTTTGGATCGCACATGAAATTCTGGAATCAGTCTGGAACCAATCCAAAGGCCAAGAGAGGGATCTACTCGGGGGGATCATACTAGTGTGCGCAGGTTTAGTCCACTACCAGAAAAATGAGGAGGATATTTGTATTTCTATTTTAGGACGGGCATCTAAAAAACTGGCTGATGCCAGGGGAGTCTACCACCGAGTTGATATCGATAGATTAAAACAAATAGTACGCAATATTTTGAAGAGGAGTAAAGTTGAGCTTTTTAAGATCTAGGCGAGCCTGCCATGGCTACAGGTGCTCTTTAGCTTAGGCTTCTGCTCATTCTATCTGCTATCTAAGTATTGGTTCGTTTCGTGCAAGTTCTATGACTACATAGTCAAAGAACTTTTCATACGCAACAAATAAAGGGGACGCTGTAAATTTCAATCGAGAGATGACTGTCGAGCTCAAGGTACATCCTTCGTTCTTTAAGGAATTTGCTACTAAAACTTGGGTCTCCCCATATGAGATCGTAAAGGAGCTGGTTGAGAATGCATTCGATGAGGACGCTACAACTGTTCTTATTACTATTCTAAGTAATGGTTCTATTTTGATAGAAGATGATGCAGGAATGGATGCCGAAGGCATGGAGAAGTTTTTGTTGCTTGGATCTCCTCACAAGAAATATGATTCAATTTCCCCTAAACTTCGCAGAATTAGAACGGGTAGGTATGGGACAGGTAGACTGTCCTTTCTGACGTCCTTTGAGAGTATGAAAATACGAACCCGACGCGAGTCGTTTAATAAGTCAATCGTTTTAGAAGCCTCGGTACTCGATAACCTGTTTGCTGGAAATACTCCCTTGACTGAGATCGGCGAACCTCCACTAAATAGAAATGGAACCGAACTATCTCTTATTGGAGCAAAACAACCTGTTGACATCTCCAAATTGACTAAAGAAATACGAAAGTTAGCAATATTAAGACTCCCTCTCTTTCAGGTATTTATCAAATCATCTGATACCATTAAGGAGTGGGATTTTACCGGGGCGGAGGTTATCAAGGCACCAGATATACAGGGACATAGAATATTTGTGAACCTAGACAACGGAAAGATTGTAGGTGAAGTAGTAATAGCAAGAAGACCTCTTTCGGAGGAAGAAAATGGCATTGCTATCATGGTGGGGAACCATGTAGTAACTAGGAGTACTTTCGGATTTGATAATAAGCTGAAAAGGGCGACTGGTTTTGTTAGATGTGATTCTTTAACGTCCAGATTTGCAGATAAATCGGCAATTATTGAAGACGAAGAATATGCCAAATTTTACAAGAGCATGCAGACCTTCATAGCAGATACGGTAATCCCGAGCCTTAGCGAATATGAGGATGTCCTAATAACAAAAGAGGAATCAAAGATCTATAAAGAGATTGACAAGGTTCTTGGTCAAGCAATAGTCGAGAACATAGAAACAGAGGAAGTAGAGGGCTATGAGACCGTCGAGGTGAAGCAACTTTCTACTAAGGGAAGGGGTCATTTTGAAGATAGTGAGCTAGAATCCAAGGAACACGAGGGGGCTGCAGGCATCTCCTCAAGTGTCTCCTTTGAGAACCATGAGGATGTAGGAAGACCCGTTTCTCCGCAGAGCTTAGAAGAAGGGGTACGTCCTATACACACAGTGGAAGGTGCCGGCCGGAGCTTGTCTCACGACTTTTCCGATCGAGAGATGGCCTCGTTGACGTACAGCGATAGTCAGGGCATGGAACATTTCGGTCAAATTCCAGCA
This sequence comes from Nitrososphaeraceae archaeon, assembly GCA_029240395.1. Taxonomy (GTDB): domain Archaea; phylum Thermoproteota; class Nitrososphaeria; order Nitrososphaerales; family Nitrososphaeraceae; genus TH5893. The sequence goes on along the minus strand of JAREAJ010000036.1, from coordinate 2,917 downwards.
GAAGGAGGAGGAGGTACGGGACAGGCGGTATCAACAGCAACAATTCGTAGAATTAAACGCCCAATACTAAAGAAAACTTTTGCTTTAAAAAAGGTAGGATATAAGGTTATTCCTTATGAAGATGAATCCGACTCGAGGTACAGCTTTACCAATGAAAACGTCGTATTCGTTAATAAGGCCAACTCAACATATACAGCAGAATCAAGAAGAGGAGATGAATTCCTGCTGAGACATATCATCGGAATAGTGGCCGAGGCTATTGCAAGTTCTAAGCATCCCGAAGGAAAGAGCGCGTTAGAGCTTCAAAACAGGTTGGTGGCCGAAGCGATAAGAATTCATGACCACACCTCGGATAAAAAAAGCTCAGCAGCATAGTTAGATCTCGATCTAATATATTCCTAATTCGAAAAGGCTAAATGAGATTAATTACAGACAAGTACAAAATATGGCGTTTCAATTTTTTCCCGGAGCCACGGCGATAGGCATTTCCTATAGTGACGGTATAATTCTCGCTGCAGAAAAACGTGTGTCCTACGGAAACTTTGTCGTGAACAAGAATACCAAAAAGGTTTTTCCAATAACTGAATACGTCGGCGCTGCATGTGCTGGGATGATTGCTGATATGCAGGTCCTAGTACGGCAGGTTTCCGCCCTCGCTAAGATTAGGCGATTAGAAATTAAGAGATCAGTTGCCACCAACTCCATTGCGAAGTTAATGTCGGTGATAATGTTCGAAAGACGATATTTTCCATTGCTAACACAAGTAGTAATAGGAGGCATCGAATATCGACCACAAATTTATACTTTAGATCCCCTCGGTTCTGTTCTTCCCGATGATTATGCTGCTGTAGGTTCTGGAGCGGAAATGGCTCTTGGGGTAATGGATGCAGAATACACTTCAGGAATGAGCGACGAGAAAGCAAAAGATCTTGTAGTCAAAGCGATGAAGTCGTCTATACAACGAGATTCATCAAGTGGAGATGGAATTGATCTGTTGACAATTACGAAGAATAATTTACGCGAGGATTTGCTGGCTGTTAAGTAGTGTCTAAAGGTGTGATACGTCCGAGGCACGGCGAAAAAAATTAATCGGTTGTCCTTGCCAACGATGTTTTTTACATTTGCAATTCCTGGCACAGCTGGGCGCGGCAACGGAGTTAGCGGATTTGTCATGGTCTGTGCCGAAAAAAGAAAGATGGAAAGGATAATAATGATGTTCTCCAGTCTAACCTGCGCAATATTGTACTATACACCATCTCAATGTACTAAGTATCAGCCTCACATATTACTCGCATCAAAAGGGTTATTGTTCCTACCTGCAAAGTGAGTGGCCAAGTTAGGACCAAAGCCAGTGGACATCAATTTATATATTTAGTATTTACGCAACTATCATCCTAGATGGACGCTAGGAACATCGGGCTAAGGAACATCGAAGTTGCGGACACAAAAATATGTTCAATTGATGGCAACAACGGCAAACTAATTTATCGTGGTTACGATATCCTTGACCTGGTTAATCATTCGACGTTTGAAGAGACTTCTTACCTATTACTCCTTGGGGAACTTCCACGTAATGGCCAGCTTTCTGATTTTTCTCGGCGATTGAGAGAAGCGAGAGCCTTACCTCCAGAGCTACTCGCTCGCATGAAAAACCGTCGGCATACCGCCAGACCTATGGATGTGCTTCAATCTAGTGTTTGCGAGTTGGCAGATTATGACACGGATCTAGACGACGACACAAAGGAAGCTAATATTAACCGAGCCATTAACCTCATATCAAAGATTCCAACTATTGTAGCAGCGTGGGAGAGAACTAGGAACAATAAAGAAACAATATCGCCAACGTCTGAGGGAGATCATGCTTCGAATTTCCTCTATATGTTGAGTGGAACTAAGCCGACATTAAAAGAGGCCAAGATTTTTGATATCTGTCTGATATTACATGCTGAACACAGTTTTAACGCCTCGACGTTTGCAGCAAGAGAGATAGCCTCCACTAGGGCGCATATGTACTCGTGTATTGGAGGTGCGATAGGCGCTCTCTCCGGTGAGCTGCACGGAGGCGCCAACGTCCAGGTTATGAAGATGCTACTAGAGATAAATGATCCTCCCAACGCAGAAAGATGGGTAAAAAACCGGCTTGATACAGGAGGGAGAATCATGGGCATGGGACATGCAGTATATAAGACCACCGATCCGCGTTCTGAGGTTCTTTCAAGACTCTCTAAGATCCTTTCTAGAGAGAAAAAAACCCAGTGGTTTGAGATTACCGAGAGGGTCGAACGAGCTACTCAGCAATATATGATGAAAGAGAGGAAACAGGCGATATATCCAAACGTTGACCTATATAGCGCTGCGCTGTATCATGATATGGATATACCAATTGATCTTAATACTCCGATCTTTGCAATCTCAAGGATTGCGGGTTGGTCATCGCACATTATTGAGGAAAAATTTGCCGAGGCAGCGCCTAAGCCTGCGCTCTATCGACCAAAAGCACTATACGTGGGAAGATATTGTGGACCGATGGGCTGCGAATATACTCCATTAGCAGATAGAGAACTTGTAGAGAAGATTCCACAATAAAACAGCGCCCCACCTAGACTAGATGAAGAAATCAGTTCTATCCAAGAGAGAAACTGCGACTCTAAGAAAGCTCATTAGCGCAAGATGGCCTGTTGGCGCTCAGAATTTTGAAGACGAAAAAAACTTTACATGTTATGAACTTCGGGATGGCCGACGAATTATTAGTAGTAAAGCTTTCAATGCAATACAGATTGATTCTGAGACAATCGTTCCCTTTTTAGGAACAGAGAAAATTTTGTCTGCGTTTCCATCGGTGGTAGTTGATATGGGAGCAGTAAAGTTTGTCTGCAACGGTGCCCGAGTAACTCGCCCCGGCATCATCCAATTTGAC
>JAREAJ010000035.1 GCA_029240395.1 Nitrososphaeraceae archaeon | reverse complement strand
ATGACTGGTCCGGCTCCATTAGTAATCATAGCAACTCTGTTGCCCTTTGGTACTGGTTGCCATGTAAGCGCCTTGAGAGATCCTGTAAGCTCTTCATAACTGTCTAGTGAGATTATATTAGCTTGCTCGAGAGCCCCCCTAACTACGTTGTATGATCCACCCAATGAGCCGGTATGAGACGCAGCCTGCTTAGCGCCTCTAGTCGTTCTGCCGTTCTTGAAGACCAGTATAGGTTTATTCTTTTCAATGATTACTTTCTTGGCTGCATTCATAAATTTTCTTCCATCTCCCAGCCCTTCAACATATAATCCGATCACCTTAGTGCTAGGATCTTCACCTAGATACCATATCATGTCTGCTTCGTCAACATCCGATCTGTTACCGTAAGAGATCATTTTGCTCATTCCAAACGAATCTGAAGTTTCCATAAATGCAATACCAACAGTACCACTTTGCGACAGAAATGCGACTTCTCCTCTTTGAGGCCGCACCATTCTTTCATGACCTTGAAACGCACAGTCTAGCCTATTATCAGCGTTGAACATACCAATGCAATTAGGCCCGATGATCCGCACCTTTAATTGCGATGATAATTTTTTTATTTCATTTTCGATTGCAGCGCGATCGCCTCCAAGCTCCTTTCCTCCACCAGAAATAATTACCATGTTATGGATATTCTTCCTACCGCAGCTTTTCAGGAGATCTGGGACAAATTTCAAATCAACGGTGACCACAACAACGTCGATTTGCTCATCAATCTCATCTAGGTTTTTGTACGCCTTAATGCCCATGATCTCTTGGTATCCTTTTGCGTTAACGGGAAACACCTTCCCCTTGTAGTCGTGCTTTGCCAAACTCTGCAGAACAGAATTTCCGATTTTTCCCGGTTCTGGTGATGCCCCTATCAGAGCCACAGACTTGGCATTGAAAAAGAGATCCATATATGACGAATCAGGTTCCGCCTTGGACATTATCTCGGGGTCTGGTTTTTCTCTTAAGAGCATCTTGGCATCTACTACGCAGTAATCATGCGGATAAAGAATGACGGGATTGAAGTCAACGGATTCATAGTAAGGCGCAGCATCTACCCCTAATTTCGATATTTTCATTAGCATGTCTGAAATAGTAGCATGGTCAATTGGCTCAGATCCCCTGAAGCCCTTCAGCATTGTCTTTCCCCTCAAGCTTTCTACCATCTCCTCGATGTCTTTTGGCGTTATGGGAAGCACGCGAAACGTTACGTCTTTGAATATTTCGGTATTTATGCCACCTAACCCGAACATTATAACGGGGCCAAATTGAGGATCGTTCTGCAGTCCGACTATAACCTCTAATCCAGGGTCTACCATTCTCTCTAAAATGACTCCCTTGGTGTGATATTTTGTTGAGAGCCTACCATACATATCATCAAATGCACGGCCGACTTCCTCTTCTGATTTAAGTCCAATCTTGACTCCCTTAACATCGGTCTTGTGCAAAATATCCGGAGAAACAATCTTAGCGACTAGAGGAAAGCCTAGTTGTTTGGCTTTATCCGCGGCCTCCTGGGTGGTTGAAACTAGAGCATATGGAGGAACATTAATTCCGTATGCGGTCAAAATTGCCTTTGCCGATTCTTCTGTCATGACATTTTGATTGTTTTTTCTGGCTTCTTCATATACCTCTCTAATCTGGTCTATAGGAGCCATAGGAATATCAAAAAAGTTTGTTTGCCTTCTAATTAACTTTGCGCGAGTTAGTTATTCCTTCTGTGGGGAAGGGAAATGTGTTGTATAAATTCTAGTGCATAGGCGCGTTATCTGCTTCATTTTAGACCATAGCTAGATTAGAATATATACATACAAAATATTGTTGTCAAGGTATGTAATTAGTAATTGCCAAACGCACTATCAGAAGATCCCTAAAATTCATAGTTATCTACATATTTATGCTGTAGCGATTATATCCAATTACTTTTTATACGCAAGGACAATTACCGCGGCTCCCATCAAGTCAGTCTCAAACTTAACCTCTGAAAAATGTCTGCAAAGCAGAGCGTACAGTTCGGAATTTCTGGGCCATCTCTTAAAAGTGCCATGAATTGTCTTGAATTTGAGACCAAGCTGGCCGGCTACGAGAAAAGCTACTATAGAGAGAATATGCTCTAGATAAAATGAAACAAGGGCTCTTAGTATTCTGTTGTCGGGTTTACCTAGGTCGACGACGACAAGCAATCCCTCTTTTTTAAGTACACGATGCATCTCTGCAATTGCAGATTCGAGTTCTATTGCGTCCCGTAACGAATAACCACACATAACAGCATCAAATATTTGTCCCCTGAAAGGCATAAATTCGAAAACACCTGATGCTAGCGACTTATGAAGCGAACCTGGTAGATACTTTTTAGTGCCAGAAAGCATACTTGGGAGTGGGTCATATAGAACAATGTCCAAGTTCTGTTCCGTCTCGTCTCTAGCCATTTTTGACATATTTCCAAAACCTGATCCAGCGTCAAGCACCCTATTGCCTAAGTGAATATTTCCCTTAATCCCCTTTCGTCGGTATTCATCTGCCCTCCCCCACGAGATCGCCATATTCACCTTATCATAAACCGGAATGATCAAATGAAGCACTTCAGAGACCTCCCTCCAATAATGATAACCTAACCCAAACAGTTTGGCCATCCCTTCAGATATTTGGAATTCGGATATATTATCAGTTACTCCGTGAGTCCAATTCATTACTGTTTCAAAATGATAGGATTCTCAAGGACGATTAAGGGTTACTCTTAATACACCCCCTTCTTCGGTTCTGGGCTTGTAATTTTGTTGTTACGGCTATTAATTTTAATCCAGCATAAATTGCGTATTTTATATAAGAGAAATAATTATCTGAGCTTGCTCATAGCAAATTGAGTGGAAATAAGGGCTTTTCAAAACACAAATTGAATAGTAAAATCGCCTTGTATGCGGTAATTGGTATCATCATTCTTGTTGCTGCTTATTTTGTTCTGGTGGTTAGGGATAAACCAATGGAAGAAGAGACTACGTCAATAACCACCCAGGTTGAGAACTCAAGAAAGACCTCTATAGAAAGGTTTCAGAAACAATTCTGCGGAATTGATTCTAAAGCTAATTCTAACGATTACGTAATGGAGATCCTCTTGCCTGGTACATGCGAAATGCCTCTTGGCGTTGTCGTTGATGCCACAGCTGATAAGGTTTGGTATGTTTCTACAAAACACGGTTCGCTCGGTAGCTATGATTTGAAAAATCAGACATTTGATCAGGAACGAGTTATCCCCTTGTGGGCATCTCGCAACAATCCAATAGACTCATCGCAAGTATGGACTATGAAGATTGACTCGAGCGGAGATATTTGGTTTACAGATGAGAAGCAGAATTCGATATGGAAATATGACAAATCTGATAGTTTTCAAATTTACAGAGTTCCGGTTGAGGTGGAATCATTTGGATCAATCTATCCCGTCTCTCTCGATTTTGATTCAAAGGGCAATGTCTATTTTGTAGGGATCAGGTCTCCATCTCTTTGGTTTGGAAATGTTACACAAATGTCAAATAATACATCTCAAGGCATTTCCCAGATTCCTCTCCCGCTCCAAGGTTTTGATGGGATTGATCGCAACCTTATAAGTACCGGTTCCATCGTTGTTGACGACGAAAATAAGTCCGTCTGGATCACTGTGCTTGCATTCGGTCAAAAGGGTCAAATCTTGAGATATGATATTAACAGGCAAACGTTTACCGCCTTTGATCTTCCAAGTCATCTCCGCTCACCGGTAGGAATAACGATGGAAGACTCAAGAAACCTCTGGGTTACAGACCACGGAACAAGTATAATTTTTAGTCTAGTGTCCGACAGTGGGAATACAAGTATCACTGAATTTGCAACTTCAAAACCCTCCGAGCGTATCTTTGGTGGTAAGGAAAGTCTTCCATCCCAAGCATATACATTGCCTTACTGGATACACAAATCAGCAGATGGCTCATTGTGGTTCAACGAGCATACCGGGAACAAGATTGCTCGTTTTCTCCCTAGCAACAGTACACTGGTAGAGTATTGGATTCCGTCACAAAATAAGCTTTTTAGTTCATGTGAACCCCAAAGCTTGGAAGCATGTGGTCTAGCAAATGCATTACAGCTAGATGTGGATGACAGAATATTAGGAGAAACCTCTGACGGATTTTCAAATCTCACGGGGCATCAAAAAAGCGAAGTTTGGTTTACCGAATGGTCTGAGAATAAAATTGCGAGGGTAAACACCAGCCACCCTCTACCTCTCTCGGTATCCACTTCACCACAAGAACTAACAATTAGAAAAGGCGAATCAGCCAGCGTGGACATATTTCTTACACCATCTCACTCAATGACTGTCGATGCGGTTAATATGACAGCATCAGCAACTTTTATGCCGACCGGAGATTTTGGAAATTCCACATGGTCGTTTAGTGAAGAATCTATATCGTTAATTGATGGCAAGACAAAAACTGTAAAATTTATCATCAGTCCATCGCCAGACTTGTCAGCAGGAAGGTATACACTAATGCTAGGAGCACAAGACCCTTCGGTGACAATCCTAAGGGCACTTCCCGTCAATATCATTTAAACTACCATAAGAGAGGACCCCTCATTGCTTCTGGCTATATTAGCGGATTACCTGCGTTCTAGTGCGTCTATGCCTGGCATCTCATCATTCGCCAAGAACCTTAGCGTTGCGCCCCCTCCAGTGGAAACATGGCTCACTTCAGTTTCTGTAACCCCGGCACGCTTCATCGCTTCCAACGTATCTCCTCCACCTATTAGAGTTTTTGAGCCGCGCCAAAAAGCCAAAGCCATACTTTTAGCAATATTTATTGTGCCATTTGAAAACGCACCAATTTCAAATAGTCCCATGGGGCCATTCCAAAAAATCGTTCCAGATCCATTTCCCCCTATCTCAAGTGAGAACCTGTGTGCTGTTTCGTCTCCTATGTCAAACCCTGCCATCCCATCCGGAATCTCAGTCTTTGCCCTTGTGGTAAACTTATCACTCTTCGAAGACGCAACCAAGTGATCTGTTGGGAGAACAATTTTCGAATCAAACTCTGACAATGCCTTTGTCACCCAGGATAGATGATCATAATCTACAAGAGAATTTCCGACATTAATCCCCTTTGCTTTCAAGAACGTATAGGCAACTCCACCTCCGACCAGCAGCTTATCAGCCTTAGGCAGCAAATTTTCAAGCGCCCCGATTTTGTCCTTAATTTTTATTCCTCCAATGACCAAGGAAAAGGGTTTAGCTGGATTCTCTTTGACCATTGATAAATATTCAATTTCTTTATTGAGGTTCAGACCTGCCAGACGAGATCTAAATTGCCGAGCCGCGCCGTAAGTTGATGAATGCTTTCTATGTGAGGTGCTGAAGGCGTCGTTAACATAGACGTCTGCTAATGAGGCAAGCGATTTAGAGAACATGGGATCATTGGCCTCTTCTTCCTTATGGAACCGAAGATTCTCTAGTAATAGGACATCTCCCGGCAGAAGCTCAGAGGCGGCTTTTTCTACCTTGTCTCCGACACAGTCCTCTACGAACCTGACCTTAGAACCTGCAAATATCTCGGACAATCGATTTGCAACAGGGGCAAGTGAGAGTTGGGGCTTTGGGCCTCCCGGTCTCCCAAGATGCGAGCAAAGTAACACCTTTGCCTGACGTTTGGTAAGGTATTCCAACGTGGGAATCGTCATTCGAATACGGTAATCTTCTCCAACGATTCCGTTTTCTATATTTACGTTAAAATCGACTCTGACTAAAACTCTTTTGTTCCTAAATTTGGAATCTTCCTCATCTGAGATTACCCGGAGAGCCATTTTCTGTTTTCGTACTACGCTTATATTCTTTGATTGAATAAATCTTGTGTTAACTTATCACTATGCTTTGTTTTTGGTGTTATAGTTCATGATAAGAGATGGTTGAGAACATCTTCAGATATGACAAATTGGATTAGCAATCAATAATCAATCCTACGACAACAAGAAGTCGTGTGACGGGATCTCGAGATATTACTCGTCTTCTATCTGGTCTACATCCTTTAGGTGGGTTACACGTACTGACACCGGGCATCCTAACTTGCTAGAGGCAACTTTGAAAGCATCTTTTGCAAGCGTCAAGTTAGACGCTGAAACATATGCCTCATAAATTACCTGGCCGGGCAGCACTCGTGCTGCCAGTCCTGTTGATTTACCAAACGCTCTCCGCATTCCTTCCTGCAGTCTGTCGGCTCCTGCAGTCGCAATCATTTTGTTTTCTCGCAAAAGGACATGCGGATAGACTTTCAAAGTTGAAAAGAAGCTTGTCTCCCCTGCTCTTGCCATTGTTTTATTGGCAGCCAGTCTAGCTGATTCGAGTGCATTGTGCCGTATTTGAATCTTTTCGGTCGCGAGAAGCTCAAGTTTATAATCATATTGGTTCTCCCTAAATTGACCGGATGAAAATCTTGCAATTTTAATCTGAGGCTTTCCCGCGATATATTCGCGACGGACATAGGGCATGCCTCGATGCTCACGATAGTTAACTCCTTTCAAGTAGTTTCTCCTTAATTGAATGCTTAAATGGGATCCGGCACTGATTTATTTGTTATGCTAGAATCCCAAGATCCGTTTTTTCCTGACAGCACTTCCATGGTCTACACAGAATCTCAACAGTCTGTTAACGCAAGGCTACTTAAGAAGCGGCGCAAGTTTGTTATTGACGATGAGAAGCATTGCGACCAGCTTAGAAGCAGAGGATTTGGGGAAAAAGAAGATGGCGAATATATTCTGGAGCCATATGAGGCACTCTACCTTAGTTATACCAACAAAATAATAATCAAAGATCGAGAAAAAACGATTGATTTTGATGGCCTTGTGAGAATTATCTTAAAACGAGACAGAAATATTCTTACAAGATTTATGGTCTATCGCGACCTCAGAAGCAGAGGATACGTTCCGAAAGAAGGCTTCGGGTTCGGTGTTGATTTTAGGGTATATGAGAGGGGAGAATTTGAAAAGAAGCCAGCGAAATATGTTGTATTTGGAATTAGCGAAGGAACTAAGATCAAAGCAAACAAACTAGCCGAAACTATTGACCAAATTGCGAAAATGGGAAAGGATGCTGTTGTTGCCGTAATTGAAAGACGCGGTGAGGTTATCTATTACAAAATGTCAAAAGTAGCCTTTCCAGACAATGAACACGTTGCATTGGGGAATACGGCCAACTTTAACTTGCAATAGTATTAGCTAATCGAATATCTTTAATATGCCTCCGAGTATAATATAATGTGAAGTTTAAGCAGGTTTACTGTCAGGATTGCAATGTATTTTTGGCGAAGTATAATACCAGATATTTTTCAGATATGAACATTGCTGAGCTTATGCGTATACATCATTATTCGCATATAAAGGAGGGACACTCCTTGATAACTCGCACGTCTGATACGTTATGATGTTTGAAAACCAGAAGGTACAAAGCTGAGACTATTGAGATTGATGGTGGCCTAATATGGAAGAAAAAATCAGTTATACTGTCTTAAGTGTAGACAAACGCGTTCGCTTTGCTGGCGTGGTATCGGAAAAAGGAGAAGTAATCGAAGGAGGTTTTCAGAATGAAGCCGGTCCGCTTCTGGACCAACATAAAGAACAACAAATTTACCTTGACTCATTGTCGGCAATTGATACATT
>JAREAJ010000005.1 GCA_029240395.1 Nitrososphaeraceae archaeon | reverse complement strand
TAAATGCGTAATTCCTAGAACCCAATAGGTTTTTACAAAACTTTATTACTGTTTAGTCAACCAAATAGACAGCAGTTTATCAGGAAAGACTTCGGTTGAACATCCCTATTGCGCAAAAGCAACGAAAAAGAAATAGTACTCTAATATTGAAAGCTCTGCATACCAACGATGATCCCTTCCGTATATTTTGCAAACTATACCGCTCCCACAGGCGGCTGTTTATTCTGGAGTCTCTTGTAGGACCCCGGCAGCTTGCAGAAATATCAATACTTGGTTTTGATCCTGAACTTGTTGTCAGTTGTGATTCCTCCAAGTTCTACATCCGCAACTCTAAGAATAAAATTATTCACATCGAGGACTTGACTAACCCGCTAGAGCAACTTAGAAGATACGTTCCCATAGTCAATAACAACAAATTCAGATATACCGGAGGGGCTGTCGGGTTTGTGAGTTATGATGCCATTCGCTATTGGGAGCATATTCCATCAAAATATAAGGGGAAAAAAATTTTTCCTCTCTTAGAATTTGGAATTCATACCGATGGGATAGTTTACGATCATATTGCAAAGAATGCATATTACTTCACAATTGGGAAATCTCGATATAAGGAAATCAGTTCCGAGATCGAGACTGAAGATCCTTTCCAAATGAAGAGCTTCTCGTACTCCGCTCCTAAGCCTATGTTGAATAGTAGGGAGTACACGGACTTGGTCAAAAGGGCAAAGCATTACATCTACCAAGGTGATGTTTTTCAGGTTGTGTTGTCAAATAGCAATACTTTCACCGTTAAGGGAGACTTGTTACCTGCCTACAGTAAACTAAGAGAGGTAAATCCCTCACCATATATGTATTTCTTAAAATTAGGTGGTGCTACGGTGATTGGGTCAAGCCCAGAGATGCTCGTACGGGTAACTGAAGATAACGTCGAGACCTTCCCAATCGCCGGTACCCGACCAGCAGTTAAAAACAAAATAGAAAACGAGAGGCTGGCAAAAGAGCTACTTTCCGATGAAAAGGAGGTTGCTGAGCACACGATGTTAGTAGACCTGGCGCGCAATGACCTTGGAAGGGTTTGCGAGTATGGGACGGTCAAAGTTCACGAACTAATGTCTGTAAAGAAATTCAGTCACGTACAGCATATTGTTTCGCATGTGAAAGGTAGCTTGGCACCTGGCCTAACCTCATATGACGCCCTTAGGGCAGTATTTCCGGCAGGTACAGTTTCTGGAGCACCCAAGGTAAGAGCTATGGAAATAATTGATGAGCTAGAACCGTGTCCAAGAGGTCTTTATGCAGGAGCTATTGGCTATTTCTCCTCAAATGGTTCATGCGACTTTGCCATAACCATAAGGTCAATCATTATCAACAAGCAAAGAGCATCTATCCAGGCAGGAGCCGGAATAGTAATAGATTCTGTTCCTAAGAGAGAATGGAAAGAGACCCAGGATAAAGCCTACGGGATTTTATTTTCGCTCAAAGAGGCATCGAAAAAAAGATGATCCTTGTAGTATTGAGAAAGGAGCTTTGTTTTCTAAATACTAACATCTGCGGTTTCGTTTGTTGCTTATCATGATACGATGTTAGCAGGAAAGAGATTATGGAACAAAAGGATCACGTGTAATGGGAGAAGCGTCCATTTCAAGATGAGAGGGCTATACATACAATACTATTCTATCCTGGGAGGTCTGGCAAACATGTTTGAGGCTTCTGTATGGTACTGTACGGATAATCTTGGGTCCTTTTGTCTTCCTGTAAGGATGCCCACAACCACGTCGTCCTTTTTAATTGTCTCCTCATCTCTGAGTTTCCGAATTCCCGCCGGAACAGATCCTGATGCCATTTCACAGTCAAACCCGTTTAATCCTACAATTGACATCCCGTCGCTCATTTCTTTATCGTTGACTTGTGTTACTATTCCTTGGGTAAAGTCTAGCGCTCTTAAGGCTTTCAGAATATTCGCAGGCTTGCCTATCTGAATGGCTGTGGCAGCTGTTTTAGGAAACATACCTTTGCTGTCCCGATAAGAATAATAGCGTTTTATCATCTCAAGGTCTGGGTGGCCATCATTCCAAGTGAGCTTTTTTCCTTCGAAAAAACCGTTCACCAGTTCATAAAGGGTGTTTGCTCCGCTTGAGTTGGCAATAACGAGTCTGGGGATCTTCTTTATCCATCCCCAGCTGTAGAGTTCCATGAGAGTCTTTCCACAGCTTGAACTGTTTCCGAGTGCACCCCCCGGGTAAACGATCCAATCCGGGGGATTCCAATCCAAGTATTCCATGATTCTGTAGACAATTGTCTTCTGCCCCTCTAGTCTGAAAGGGTTTACAGAATTTACAGTGTAGCCACCACCCTCACGACAGTTTCTCAGTGAAATCGAGAGGGCATCATCGAAAGTGCCCGACACCTGCATTACTTGAGCGCCAAATTGAAATGCCTGGCCAAGCTTTCCTGGAGCTATTTCCCCTCGGGGAACGTAAACATCACACTCCATGTCTTCGTTGGCAGCATACATAGCCGCAGAGGCCGATGTATTCCCAGTAGAAGCACAGACCAAGCGTTTCACTTTTAACATTTTTGCATGTGTGAGAGCTGTAGCCATTCCATTATCTTTGAAAGAACCGCTCGGATTGTATCCTTCGGGTTGCAAAAAAAGTGTGTCATGATTCATGTGTGCATACTCTGCTGCCTTGGTCATTTTATATGGCCGCGAAAGCCTACCCTCAGCGCCGTCTAAAGAGACAAGAACACGTGCGCACGAATCGAAGTCTTCATTGTCGATGCCTACAAAGTTTATTAGGTCCCTAAAGCGCCAAACACCGCTTTCATTGTAAATGTTACCGCCATGATTTCTCCGTTCAAAGAAAGTGTTTATAAGATTGGAAGAAGGCCTTACTTTGTAAACTATATCAAGAAGCCATCCACACGAACATAGATAAATATCATTGTAGAGATCGTATTCCAAGCCACACGACACATTAAAGCATTTCTTGGAGGCGGGGTGGAGCACAAAAAATATGGCCAGTTGCTATTATTGAGCTTTTGCAATCATTAGATATGGGAACTTTTGTGCCCTCATATTAAGAGGTCTTTAGAATTTTGAAGGACAGACGCTACAGGAAAATTATTGATCTCGCTGTAAGTCTGGCAACAGCAATGACCTTCATTTCAGGCTAGGCTTTTCTTGGCTTTGTCCACTGCCTTGAGTAGGTGCTGGATTACCCCGTCCATGTCTTCCTCTCTGACTTCAGGTGTTACTGAACGCTTCAGAAGGTTATTTACAGTAGTTGAGATCTCAGAGCTAACTTCGTCAAAGCTATCCACATCACTATATCCTTGCTGATAAAGGCCTCTCAGCTTCCTGGCATACATTTGCGTCTGTTCATTAAGCGCTACTGAGTAAGTATGATTGTTCACCTTGATTTTATCTTTGTTCATGCTAACCCATTCCTCGAACTGCCGTTTAAAAAACTTGCCGAAATTAATAAGGCTTCCCGTCGACTACTTCAAAAACAAGTTTAAATTGCTACTAAAAGAGCAAGTAATGTTGACAACGTCATCGCTTTTTTGGCTTCTGAAACTTCCTATGCATCTTTAAGCAGAGATTGGGTTAGACAGCCGCTGTAATAACTAGGATGTCTTCGGAACTGATGCTAAACCCTTCAGGACATCCTTACATGTTGAGAAACAGGAATATTATTGTCCTAGCCCTTTTACACTACGGTTTATAGTCATTGAGGATATTTCTATATTTTGCATCTTTGTAGCCGATATACCTGACATATTCACCATACGTCATGTCCAGAGAACATTTGGGACATTTCACGCTACCAAAGTCATCGCTCAGCTCGGCAGGGCCTGGACAGTCCGGACACTTAATCTTCATAGATATATGAGACGAGTTTACGATATAAGAATATAGTGTGTTCTACTAACAAAGTTAGCCAAGCCAAACACGACTCTTTCTAGAATCTTATTTCACTTTCGAAGAGCAGTAGATGAGTTTACACAAGTCATATCGCTTTTAACTGTTTTACGACGGGCTGTCGCGATTTACGGAAAACCCGAAAACCACAGATGCACTTTATTTCAGGCAGGCGAGATAATTCTTCAATAGAAACAACAGTCCCGCACCGCATGCACTCATATGTAACACTTCCAAACGTCTGTGGATTTGCCATCCAACTTGCTTGGCATCATCCAAATTTATTCTTTATTCGGCCTGGCTCGGTCTTATATTGTAGGCAACGGTGCGCCTCAAGGTAGACAGATACCTGTTTTCCGATTATCAATCTTTAGTATCATAACGCAGGCCTGCTACAAAAAGATCCTGCCTTGCTCGTTGCTACGAGTATCAACTTTGGATATATTCCTGAATAGACAATTTGACCCCTCCCAAATGTGCAAATTTCGTTTCGAAATGAGTTCCGGATGCTAATAAAATACCTAGTTGACAATTATAAAATAGTTCTTCTGATTAGAAACCTACAACCCGCGTCTTGCTAATGACGTCTTAAGACAGTCGGTGATTTGTTCATCCGTCTCGTCCAGTGTCAACAAAGTGGTTATATCTTGAATGGTATCTATATCAACCATTGCCCGGCGGATAAACAAAACACGCGTTTTTATATTATTTCTGACTCCCTCAAGAACATGCATTATGTAGCTGCATGAATCGTAAGAAGTCTTTATAATGTCACATGGTTTTCTCAGCATGATGTTTGATCCGTCGAATTTGTAGGACGGGCAAAGTACCATACAATTCCTGCCTGTAAGCGCAGCCTTACACACAATATCTATGTCTTCTGGGATTACAAGTGGCAAGTCAGCAGGCAACACAAGCGTAGCCTCAGCGCCAGAGTCAGTGCAAAATTTAGTTCCCCTATCCACGGCTGAATTTACTCCACATTGGATCTTTTCCTTCAGAAATGTTGCCCCGTAAAGGTGAGCGATTTTCTCGACATTAACATCTGAGGATACTAGCACTATTTTCTTAACGCCAGAAGTGCCCTTTAAGACCCGTATGGTCCTTTGGACTAAGAGCTTTGATAGTTGCGCTCTCTCGTGTTTGTTAAGAAGCATACCAAGCCTTGATTTGGCACTGTCGAAGCGTTTTACTGGTACTATTGCAAATGTTTTCAAAATGGAAGGCTCTTGACATAAGATGCTAATCTCTGTTCATCACGGGGATCTTTCATGATAATGTCTGTTTGAAAAACATTCATGTCCAAACTCGCAATTTTTGAAGATAGGATCGAGTCGCTGGAGTCAATTATAAAATTTCCGACAATATCCGAATAATAAGCCGCCACACCCAAAGGGGAATTAGTAACGTTCATTGCTTTCATATATTTGACAGCAGGTCCGCTGATCGCTTGCTCACCTATAAGCGGAGAAATAGCAACAACTTTCTTCCGTAATTTTGTTAGCAACTCTCCTATTTCATTTACCTTTAGAATAGGATTGATGCTTGATATAGGATTGGCTGGGGCAATCACTATCAACTCAGAATTTTTTAGTGAATTGAGCAAGTTAGGGTTTGCAGTTGAGCTTTCCGCGCCTTTATAGAAAATATCTCTTACCGTTGGATTACCTTGGTGTTTTACCCAGAACTCTTGGATATGCATTGGGCCCTGGTCCGTTACTATGACGGTCTCCAACCGGCTATCCGTCGCAGGGTATATTTTCTCAGATACTGAATATTTTTCCGCCATCCACTCAGTGATTTCGGTGAGGTTTTTTCCTTGGTTTATTAATGCTGTCCGAAGCAGATGTGTTGCGATATCACGATCCCCAAGTTTGAACCATACATCCTGTTGTAGCTTTTCCATTTGGTCGAGAAAGCAAAATGAGTCATTTTTAATTCCCCATCCCCGTTCTGAAAGTATGCCTGCTAACCCATACAAAACTGTGTCTACGTCAGGACAAATGTAAAGACCATGGAGCCAAATATTGTCGCCAACATTTGAAACAATAGTGAGATCTTTGCTGGACCTTGAAGCTAGCCCCCTAATTATTTTTACTGAACCTGTTCCTCCTGCCAGAACGGTGATCAAGGATTCCTATGAATATATACTGAGCAATCTAAAATTTGCGGTAGCGGTAAATATTTGGCAGTAAACTATGGTTGGACGAATTGGACTTCTATTGTAGATAAAGATTATAAACAGGGGATATGATGTTTCCAATGTGCACTTGAGAATAGTTCTCTTGTTTATCTTTTTATCACTATCAATCTCTTCTGGATTTTTACTTCAAGCGTCAGCTGTGCAAATGACGACATCTATGGTTCCTAACACGGATAAAGCTGATGCTCTTCTAACTGCAGTCAAATTCATAACTATGGAGTATGAGCCTGGCAGCCCGCTGTCACAACAATTCAACGGCAAGGATGAAAGAATCCAATTCTCCCTCAATACATCGGATCCGGGAATGCCCGAGCTAATTAACGCGATTAATGCAGACATAAGGACTCAGAAGGGAAGTCCCGTCAGAGTAGAAAATGCGACGCTCGATTATACGGGTTCTTTAAAGGGTTCCGAAGACAAGATCCAGTTGGCGTATAAAATCAGCATTGAAGGCATTCTTACGAGTATAGTCCTAGACAGAGGAGAACAAGGTAGTGTGTTAGATCTTGATTGGAGAAGCGTTCTTGTTGACGAACCTCTTCCTGTCGACGCACCGCAGTATGGAAATATTAGTGTCAACTATCCTATAGGCTTAATTCAGGCTACTTATCCCGAATTCGCACAGGCCCTCTTAAATTCTGAGGCTGCAAGTCTTATGAGAGAGCCTCTGTTTAACTTTCAAGATATGGGAGTAGGTATGGAGCGTTGGCATTTTCTCTTTGACCCTACAGGAAGTCAGGCTGGAGCCGCCGGTTCCGGCTTTGAAGAAATTGGGGGAGCAAGGGTGGTATCGATATACTCGCTTGGAGAAAGCAGCTTTAGAGAAGGGACATTTAGCGAAAAAGTAACTCAAGCGTCGGCTGACATAAACGGTGCTCAGGTAGGGATAGAATCCACCACGCCGCCACCTAGCGGTCAGATTCAAATTGCAGGATTTTCGAGAATCGAAAAATCTGGGGACAATGAGCTTGCATTTGTCACTGCTGAAGCACCCGAAGGGACCGTTACAGCGACTGGTGGCTTCCCAATTCAGGTGCTGCTAATCCTTGGGGGTATGATGGGTGCAGTTGCGGTATTTGTTCTTCTGAAGACTAGGAAATAGGGATTGTTTGCCATTGGATTTTACGCTGTATTATCGCAGGTACTAATATTGCCATAATATTGTCCTATCTATACTAGCAGACTGTATAAATCGTATCCACTATGGTAGTACTAAGGGATGAAGTTATGGAAAGTACTAAACTCCGAGTGGTCTGAATAATTGACATGTTAATTCTAGTCGCTTTGGTTGCGCAAGTATATCCCTGCATCCACCGTAGTGTAAACTGTAACCTCACCCTTCTTGAATAGATTCTCCTCTGAAAAACGCGTCTGACCTATTCCAATAGATTCTCTGTTTTGATTAAGGATTATTGCAGTTTGGTTTTGATCTAATCCTTTCGACACTTCCTTGACTGAATCTCCAAAAATGTCTCTTCCATACAATACCAAAGCCTCTCCTATTTCATTAATCATGACATACGGAAAACGTTTACTGTGCTTAGCGATTATCTCTGCTCCAGACAATGAGGGTAAAAATTTTTTATTTCTAATCTGCCCAATCGCTAGTCCCATTTCATCAGGCTGCAAAGTTACCTTACTTAGAGTATCTAGCAAATCGTCTGTCGATACAAGAACATCTCTTTTTTTAACAACGCTGTCATAATTTATCACCAATTTCTGAGATTCCATAAAGGCAAATATTCCCCATCGATCAAATGACCTTCTAAGCTGAGTAAGTTCCTGTGCGTTAGGAGATCTTAACATTTCTCGTACACTCTAGGTATTCTTCCGTAGTTTAGCGACGTAAAATCCCATCGAATTATGGATATGAGGATAAAGCCGGACAGTAGATTTTAACTCCTTGCTAAACGCTTTCGAACCAAATGCTGTCAGGCCCTCAGTACCAAATTGTAGAGGCTGAACCTTAACATCAAACTTGTTGAGTATAGAATTTACTACATACTCATTTTCTTCCGGTGCAAAGGAACACGTGGAGTATACTATCGTGCCTCCTGGTTTTAAGGCCTGCAAACCTGCTTCTAATAATTTTTTCTGTGCGAAAGAACATTGAGATATATCGTCGGGGGTCCTGCTGGTCTTCCGAGTGGCATCTTTCCATATTACCCCTTCGCCGCTGCACGGCGCATCTAGGAGGATGCGATCAAAACTTAGATTCAAGCTTGCACATGCTGTAGCATCCAGCCGGTACAAGGCTGTATTTATGACACCGCATCTTGATAGATTAAATGCTAGTGATTTCATTCTGATGGGATTAGACTCTATAGCGACTATAGAACCGGTATTATCCATTTTTTGTGCTATCAAAGTTGTCTTCCCACCTGGTGCAGAAGCCATATCCAGTACAGCTTGGTTCCTTTTGATATCAAGTGCCTCTACTGCGATGCAGGATGAAATGTCTTGAATGTAGTAATGTCCTAGCAAGTATTCTGTGGTTGCCCCAATCGAAATACTTGCATTATTGCCATTTATTTCAAAGACGTCAGCTAATACAGTTTTTTTTAGTTCAAAATTTTTGGACTCTAGCCGCGCCACAAGCCTAGGGCTTGTTGTCTTTAACGTGTTGGTTCTGATATATCTTTTCACAGGTCGTTGCATCCTTTCCATCATGTCTTTAGCTTTAGGGACGTAGTGGAGAAATCTATTAACCATCCATTCGTCATAACCGTATTTCTCAGCAAGATAAAGAGACTGTTGCGTGGGGGCGAAAGTAAGAGTTTTCAAGTTTTGGAGCCTTTACCTCAATATCAGAAATTATCACCTTTAATAATAATTCGTCATAATTAACCCAGAGACAAAATACATCAAAAAATTTCAATAGTTGATTCAGAGAGCCTTGGCTATCCATTGTCCTGTAGATCTAGACCTCGAAGGAATTGCACTTGTGTCCCAGCAGTAACCCTCCTTCTGTTTTAGGCGGGATTCCACTTAGCAGCCAACCTGAGCTAGTGCAGGAACTCTTCGCTCTATTTGGCCTTGCTCCACCCGGGTCGGCATTTTTCATTTCAGTATCAGTTCATGCTCAGGCCATCTAGGCCATCATGATGTTTCGTCCTGACTGAATCTCTTTTCTGTTCCGTAGCCCGCCGTCTCCGGCCAATCATCGCTGATTCGGATGCCTGCTTTGAGGGAGGAGTTTCCTCTCTTGCGAGTAACCCGCTCACTGGCTCACAAGTACACGTTGTGTTGGTAAATATCCATTAATAAAGGTGTCCGAAATACTGTCGTTCAATTTCCTGGATCGTCTTTGAACCATTAGCATTTAGATAGTCATTAAGTAAGTCCTTATTTAGTTCAAAAAACGTAGAACCCCACTTGAATTTGTTTAATAGATCAAAAGCTTTGTTTTGGCAGCCTAAAACAAAGAGCGAACCCGCCAAGGCTTCGACGCTTGAAAGTTTACCGAGCTTGGAATAGTTAATTGGATTTGCTGCTAACATTGCTGGTAATCGTCTATGTCTACCGCGTCTCAATTCTCTGCGCCGGAATAAGTTGTCTCCTGCTTTCTCCCATGAACAATCAACGGCACATATGGAGCTGCACGAATTTCCGTCCTGCCTTGTTAGTGAATCCTCGGAGAATGGATTTAGCAATAGCGTATCATAACTAATGTATCGAGTTCGTTCCGCCAGGTGAAACCTAACGAGCTTAGCGGCGGTACACTTGGATGGGTCATCCTGCCCTAACATATACACCAATACTTTCAATTCTTAATCGATCCGCAGAACGCGATAATAACATTATAGGGACCTAACTTTCCTTTAGTATGAGGACAAATAATTGACAACTAACAAACAGTAAAAGTCTACAAGCCTGAGTTTATTCTCTGGTTTAGCCCAGCGCAGTACTCGAGATCATGTCTCCTAACGCGTCAAAGTAAGAGTCGACATCCATCTCTGTTACTTTACCCTGGTCGACGTTTATTATGTAGACCATATGCAAGTGGCTATTCAGAATTTCGCCATAGCTCACAGGCGGATTCCGATAGAATTTATCGCATAATTCCTTAACCATAATTATATCCTCCCTAGCCCGATCCCTGGGAGGGCGTCCAAAGATTCTTGGAATAGGAAGTACGCTTACAGGCGGCGTCGCTAGCACAAATTGGTTTGCAAACTTACTGTACCTGGCTATTTTGCTTGCAACCCTCGCGGAGTAATATGATAAGGGATCCAAAGCGTGTTCAGGGGGAATAAATCCCGTTTCGATTTCAACAATCGCCGCACCTTCCCCTTTCGTTGCATAGAGATCACAGATGAGGATATCATTTAGCTGCCTTTCGACATCGACAGCATATCCATAGCGTATGAGGTGTCTTGCGCAGACCAGTTCCATAGCTGAATGATTAATCTTCACAATGTTTCTTTTGTAAAGTTCAATTAGGCGAAACCTAACAAAATCCATACGCTTAATAATATCAGCTGACTCTCCTGTCGTCATCTTATCTGAGAGAGCGGTTACATCTGCAGTGAAGCGTTCTACATCCAATTATTGCTAAAGCTAATTGCGTATTCACTTACTTAAAAGTAAATCCACCGACCCTCTAGAGCAACCTTAAAAGTATACCAAGTGAACATAAATCGACAATGACTACCATAAACAAAATTACCGTTCTAGGTTCAGGTGTTATGGGGCACGGTATCGCTCAAGTTGCCGCCACGGTCGGCTACAATATTGTGTTACGTGATATAGAACAATCCTTTCTGGATAACGCTATGAAAAAGATACAATGGTCGCTTGGCAAGATGGTCGAAAAACAAAAAGTATCTCAAAGTGATGCAGATTCAATTTATGGTAGAATAACACCTGTAGTTGATTTGAAGGAGGCTCTCAAGGGAACAGACTTGTTAGTAGAAGCTGTCCCCGAGGACATGGAACTAAAAAAGAAAGTTTACGCCGAGGTTGATATGTATGCTGAAGACAAAACGGTTTATGCCTCCAACACTAGCACTCTTCCAATAGGTGAGATGGCGTCGCTTACGAGCAGGCCTTCCCGCTTTATTGGACTCCACTTTTTTAATCCTCCTCAATTGATGCCCCTAGTGGAGGTAATTCCGGGCCATCTAACTAGCAGCGAAATGGTCAACTTATCTTTGGACCTCATCAGAAATATTGGCAAGGAGCCGGTGCTTTGCAAAAAGGATGTTGTCGGCTTTATTGTTAATAGAATATTTATTCCACTAATACATGAAGCGGCGTATTGTCTTGACAGGGACAAAGCAGAAATGACCCAGATAGATTCAGCGGTGAAATTCAAAATGGCCTTTCCGATGGGCATTTTTGAGCTAGCAGATTACACAGGACTCGATGTTGTGTTCAAAGCAAGTAAGGAGATGATTTCTCGAGATAAGAAAGTCATTAACCCCCATCCTCTTATAAAAAGACTATATTCGGAAAAGAAACTTGGACAAAAGTCCGGGAGCGGATTTTACAACTATGGCAGCGACAACAAATATGAGAGAGTAAATCTAAGTGAAAAAGAAGCAGAGAAATACGATCCTATAGCAATAGTCTCAGTAGCTGCAAATAATGCCGCATGGCTCCTGACAAATGGAGTATGTGATGTTGGGGATCTTGATAAAGCACTCAGGCTAGGCATGGGCTTGAAAAAACCATTATTCACAATAGTAGAAGAGTTTGGACTTGGAAAAGTACTGTTGACCCTCGAGAACATGTCAAACAAATATGGTAAATTTTACGAGCCTGACGCTTATCTTAGAAAAATTGCATCCTAGGGGAGATGGGTTTTAGTTGGCTAGCAATTGATTGATATTCATCTTAGACAATCAGATGAAATTGATGGATTAAGCTTCTCTGCAAATATGAATTGTTTCAAGAAAAAACTTGCCAATGGCAACAATAATAATATGGCATAGGGTTTTTTTGGTCGTATGGATCATCGCGTAAAGGACACATCTCTTGCGGAGAATGGTAAGAAAAAAATTGACTGGGCAGAAGCTCACATGCCCGTTCTAGTTGCATTAAGAAAGAAATATGAGGAGTCTAAACCGCTCAGCGGAACACGAGTTACCGGCTGCTTGCATGTTACAAAAGAAACCGGAGTTTTGGTACGAACATTAAAGGCAGCTGGGGCAGAACTTTCATGGTGTGGGTGTAACCCGCTGAGCACACAAGATGACGTTGCTGCTTCTATAGCAAGTAATGAAGGAGTTTCCGTATACGCTGTTCGGGGTGTGTCGACCGAGGAGTATTACCAAGATATACACTCTGCTATGAGTATAAGACCGAACATAACTATTGATGATGGAGCTGATCTGACAGTGGAAATGCATAAAGAACTCAATGGACTCGCAAGCGCCATCAAGGGAGGCACTGAGGAAACGACCACTGGTGTTGTAAGATTAAGAGCAATGGAAAGGGCTGGTAAACTGAAATATCCAATTATAGCCGTAAACGATGCTGAGACAAAGCACGACTTTGATAACTACTATGGTACAGGTCAGTCCGCATTGGATGGTATTATTAGGGCTACAAATGTTCTGATCAGTGGGAAGAATCTTGTGGTGGCAGGCTATGGCCACGTAGGAAAAGGGATAGCTAGAAAAGGTTCAGGACTAGGCGCAAACGTCATTGTAACTGAGGTTAATCCTATAGCAGCGCTCAAAGCAAAATTGGATGGGTATTCCGTTTCGACCATGGCTGATGCCGCAATGATAGGAGATCTTTTTATTACTACCACAGGTTGCAAAGGCGTAATCAATGATCAACATGTTACCAAAATGAAAAACGGAGCCATATTGGCTAACGCAGGCCATTTCAACGTCGAGATATCCGTCGACACGCTAGAGCATCAGTCTGTGGGGAAGAAAGATATCAATCAACACACTACTCAATACGACTTGAAGAATGGTAACAGGATTTATCTTATAGGCCAAGGTCGGTTAGTCAATTTAGCTGCAGCAGAAGGACACCCCTCCGAAGTGATGGACATGAGCTTTGCCAATCAATTTCTATCAGTTCTGAGGTTGGCCCAAAATAATTCAAAGTTAGAACCGCTGGTCTACGATATTGAAAAGTCTCAAGATCAAGAAATAGCTTTGGCAAAATTGGATTCCATGGGGGTAAAAATCGACAAACTAACAAGTGAACAGCAAACCTATATCCAAGGCTTCAGCGAAGGGACGTAGCTACAACAAAACCATAAAGGCGATATAAGATCGTATTAATCATTCTTCGGCCTTTTTTCTATCTTAAAGTGCAGCGTTAAAGAATTATTAATATACACGCGCGAGAACCTAATGAATCTGCTGTTTAAGATCCTAAGAAACTAATAGGTAGCAGGGTACTGAGGAAGTAAATTAACGAAGACAAATGGCATCTATAAAATGGATGGGTAGTCTAGTCTGGTCAGGATACCTGTCTCACACACAGGTGGTCGAGAGTTCAAATCTCTCCCCATCCATTTAGCATCTATCACGCTCCATTTTCTAATGTCCATGTGTGCATAGTTCATCTTCATCTCTATTTTGATGTTCAGACCTTTACAGTCAACTTATCAACAACATTGAAAATGCTACTGAACCGGAAATTGCAAGAAATATCTTAGTGAGATTCATAGACCTGTCCAGTGCCTTTGAATAATCATCGAATTGTCCCTTTCCCATTACCTTAATCTCTGAATCAACAGACAGATGACTGAACGAGCAATCTTTCGGATCATCGAAAGATCTAGATGTCAGCTCTTCGTACTGGGCCAATATTTCTTTGACGTCAGTCATACTGCCAAGAGGGTAGTATCCTTGTTTGGTTCTTTTCCCAGATGTGTAATGAGTGTCGGATGTGCAGATCTCAACCATATTGAGTCCGCGGGAGCAAAGTTGGGTTAGAACGTAATTCCGGACATGATTTTCAATATTATTTGAATCTGCCCATCCTATGGCGTAAGTCTGTTGATTTACCTTTATCGCTAAAACAGCCAAACCGCCTTGACCTATATCCTCTCTCCATTCAATCTGATTTTTAGTCTCTATAAGATCTCCATTATTCTTTTTGTGACAAAAGGAAGCTGAATAACCTACGCTAAATCGATGTTGCTGAGAGCCCTTAATCTTATCAAGAGCTTCTTTAGCACACAGAAACAAAATATGCTGCTCCTCCGCAGACAAAGAACCTCCCATAGCATTATGACAGTCGACGACCAACGCCTTTGAGAACCTTAAGTAATATGCATGATCCTGTATTTTTGAAGATACCTCTGCCGGGACGTCTTCCATGCCGCCAGACGAAGTGGAAAGCATGATCAGAACCACGTCCCCTAATGCTACACCTGTAACCACAAAACGAGTTTTTTTGATTTGAACAACATCTGTGCATGTGGCTGCAGTATCGATGACCTTCGCCGCAGTAAAGGAGAGCAGGTATTTTTCCAATTCATTTTTTGATGGTATATTAAGCGAATGGTCCGAAGCTCCATGGACAATTATGGCGCTCCCTCCAAAGAACTTGAAAAGTTCATAAGGCAAGTTGCTTCCTCCTATAGGTTTGAAAGGACCGGGATGTACACCCGGTATTACTACGGAGATGTCTCTCTGAGATGGCGCAGCTGCAACAAACCTCAAAACGTCACTTTTGATATGATTGGATTTTGCTCTTGATTCTACAATTTTCTCCATTTTATCTGCTTTCTGTTCAGTCCATGCAGTTAGAAATGCTTGGAGCAAGTCAAAAGTGCTCAATACATGTGGCCGGCCCGCCCTGTCGGCCAGGATAGACCATAGGACTGCCCACGACACAAAAAAACTACCAAAAACAAGACTTGTTGGATGCTGGTTTACAGAATCGAAAAACTGGCCAGGGGTGAGCAGGACAAGGGCGAATATTATAGGTTCGACGAAAGAGATGCCCAGCGCCCTAATCAGGCCGGCGCCGAATACGGAAGTAAAAATAGCTAGTCGAAATGCTGTTGCAATTAGCATTCCTTCCAAAAGGTAAATAGTCAAAGTTCCAGGTGAACCAGAAAGGGAGTCTATGGCTAGCCCTGTTCCGATTACTGTAGACCACAGTAGGTTTGAAAAGGCAGATACGTGAAACACCTTAGATATTTTATTTGTAGGTGTGCCACGCAAGAAAACATAATCTAAAAAACTGGATGCGAGTGCAGCCGATACGCCATAAAATAGTGACACATAAAAGTTATCATCTTGGTCAACAGCAGAATCATACAGAAAATAAAGAGTAACAATTAGCGCCGCTGAGGCTATTGAAATTGAAACGGAAACCTTGTACGAGGATGGATTGAGTCTGGTTATTGACCATCTTTTGTGAATGTTTGTGACGCTGTCTTGCTGAGCACTAACCATTCGCAGGTTTTTCTTCTAAATTCAGACAGGGAAGACTACTCTTATTATCAAAGATACTCCGATTAATGCTCCTGCTATACCAAGAACGATCTCTGGCCTAACTTTGAACCCTTTGGTTTCGTCCTCAAAGAATCTTAATAGCCCGGCACTGGATGCAGGAAGAGGAGCATTTTTCTTTTTACTCATTATTGCAACAGATATGAGGATATAAGCATATTAAATACATTCCGGGACTGTATACGTTGCTTCAGCAGCCGTTTGCATCGTAGATGATGACAAAGCCCAACTCTGAAAGCCAAATACTAAAGACAATATGACGGCATACACAATAACTAAACCAAGTCTCACTTCATTATTTTCGATAATCATCTTGGTCAAAATATCTAATTTGAGAAGATGATAAGCAGATATGGTAATTAGGCCTTATACTGCCGGGTTCAATGTAGTTAAAAATCCTAAAAACGCTCGACTTCTTTTGCCTTTTTTAACAACTTCAGCAAAATGCTTATTTTTTTGGCTTCTAGTCTCAGCGTTTCTAAATCATACTCTTCTTCTTTTATTCGTGTAAATTCTTTTGTTATTTTGTCTATGAGCAACAAGGTTGCTTGTTTTAGGCTTCCTTGTTCATCTGGTGTTTCTTTTTTTCTAAGAGATTCTTTGTATTCGTCATGTTCTTGTATGTTGGGTTCCATCTCGGGAATACCCTGCCGCGAGCTGGGTACGTCACGTCCAGAGCGTCTCCTGAGATGTTTGTTCAAGGATTTTGTGCCTTCTCCGTCGGATGAGTAGGAGGTACGACTTCCTTCTCGGAGATGGACCTGTTGGAGCTGTTGCTCTTCCCTTTGTCCGGCGTCTGACTTTTCAAATTGATTCTTTTCGTTTCCGCAGTTTATACATGTAACCTTATTCCGAAACCTTACCTGTACTCCATTGCACAAATCGCAAGGTTCATCGGTAAGGGTCCCTCCTTTTGTCAGCAACGAGGCAGCCTCTTTCAGCTTCGCTGAGTCTCGGTCTTTGTCGTCAGCCGACATATAGGTTGTAATATTGCAACTTAGGCATTTATATGATTCCAGGTCTTTTACTATGCGATAGTTGAGCTAGAATCCTTGTAGTCTTTGATAGAGTATGCTTGAGATTAAGCAAACCACCGCACAAGGAAATGCAGTTGCAGAATGTTCGTACTGTCTTTACCGTTGTTCAATTAGAGCGCCCTTCTGCAGTTTATCAAAGCAGGCAAGGCTTAATAGTCAGATTAGGAAAATTTATTTTACCAAAAGATGGCGGTTATATGCAAGAAATGCGGTCTTCCTGATGATCTTTGTGCCTGCGGTGAATTGGAGAAAGAAGAAACAAGAATTGTGGTCCGCCTTGAGACCAGGCGATTTTCTAAAACTACCACCCTGATTGAGGGCATTGATCCAAAGTCCAGTAATGTAAATACAATGGTTAAGGAGCTAAAGAGCAAATTTGCATGCGGTGGAACTGCGAAGGCCGGATTTATAATGTTGCAAGGAGATCACAGAGAAGATGTTAAGGGATTCCTCGTAAAAAAGGGCTTCACAGAATCTGCAATAGAAGTACAATAAACAATAACTTCTGAAATAACAATTCTAGGTTTGGTATGGTCGATTTTCCTCATCCCCTTTTATTGTGTATATTTCGGCAGCTTGACCACAGTAATAGTGCCGAACTAAATAACAGTATGTTGGATATACCATTTTAGAGTGACATGAAAATAAAGCAGCGAAAGAACAAATATCTTAAAACCCAACGTGTAGTCCCTCACTTTAATTTAGATGGATAAGACGCACTCCCTTTCACGCGGTCGAAATGAAAGAAACGAAAAAGTGTAGTTGAGCTAGCCGGGTTGAGCTGAGTTGAGTTGAATTGAGTAAAGACGCCCAAAAAGCGCTATAACCTAAGATGCATCTTGAGGCCCTTATACCTGTTTCTGATAGTGACCTCAGTCACACCCGCCGCTTCGGCTACATCCTTCTGAGTTTTATTTTCGCCATTCATCACACAGGCGACGTACAGAGCAGCGGCAGCTAGTCCCATCGGATCCTTGCCTGCAGAAATTTTGCCTTCCTCGGCTTTTTTCAAAATTTCTAAAGCCTTGCGCTTGGTCTTTTCGGATAATCCGGCCTTACTTGCAATCCTTGCAACACATTTTACAGGATCAACAACCGGCATTTTCAAGTCCAGCTCTCTTATTAATAATCTGTAACATCGGGCGACATCTTTTTTCTTAATGTTACTAGCGTTCGCTATGTCTTTTAGGGTCCTTGGCGTTTCTGTATCTCTACATGCAGCGTAAAGCGCGGCTGCAACTAATGCTGAAATAGACCGGCCTCTAACAAGTCCCTTTTCAAGTGCTTTTCTGTAGACGTATGCTGCCTTTTCTATTACCGCGTCTCCAACTGCAAGTTTGTCCTTTAGTCTATCCAACTCACTAAACGCCTGCCTGAAATTCCGGTCCACTGGTTCATGAACCTGGCTTCTGCTATCCCAGGTCCTCAATCGCTCAATCGTACTTTTCATAGAAGCAGAAAGGGGTTTTCCTGAAGCGTCTTTGTCGATGGGTCCA
Source organism: Nitrososphaeraceae archaeon (assembly GCA_029240395.1). Lineage (GTDB taxonomy): Archaea > Thermoproteota > Nitrososphaeria > Nitrososphaerales > Nitrososphaeraceae > TH5893. The sequence goes on along the minus strand of JAREAJ010000005.1, from coordinate 3,923 downwards.
ATAATTGTCGCAAGACCCATATCGTGCATAGCCAGAGAGGTTGGAATACCGGCTCTGCTTCTATCTTCGTGCTCCTCCTTCGAGAATGCGCGCCATTCAGGGCCAGTCTCCTCTATGCGTTCATTTATAACAAATCCACAATTCCCGCAAAACATTTCCCCGCTTGAATTGTCGGTGACCATAGGCCCCTTACCGCAGCGTGGACATCTATCACCAAACATAGCAACGTCTTTAACCAATTCTACCACCATAAAACCCCGACTTTAAATTAATCTCATATAAATATTTTATTCTATTATATAAATATTATCAAACCAAATTGACTACTTGTAAACAGTCTTTCAGTATCAGAATGTTTCTCTGAGACAATCATATACTATTCCTGTGTTGCATAATTTGTACTCGCTCGAAGGCAAGTCCGAATATTAATTAAAGGAGATCGTGCATTACTTGGTAATGAACGAATTGCCCCAAAGAGTCCCAAGGTCTTTTATTGAACATAATGAAGAGTGGTTACAAACGTCAATTGTATCTGACTCGCACTTACTGCGGTGGAACAAGAAAGGAAGCAACCTTTTTGCAACAAGTACGCCTGGTAACCTATATTGTGAGATACATGAAGAAAACGAAGAGTCGGTTGGTCCTTCCAGAGGGCTCGGACTATCATCTGAGGTGGACCAAAACAGCGTATATGGTTCAGGTGCTCCAGGCGTCAACGATTTGCGCTCCGCAGGGGATATGCTTGCCAAAATGTTAGGACAAGATACGCGGCATTCCCATCAAGCAACTAACATTAGGAATTACTTATCAAGTGCTTACCTCAACCCACGGCTGAAATCGGGCCTGAGAAGTTTCCCGCCTTATTTCAAAAAATGAGCACTGCTGATTTAAATCTGCGAAATAACGGAAGGATAGTATAGTAAAGTAAGAATAGTCTAGTTCCAGAAGTTAAAAACAGCACAAGTGAAAGTCTGAACGTAAAACTTGTCATATCCTTCTTTATACGTTTGTGTCTTTGCACTGCTGATTCTTTTATCTTCATTCTATGGTGCCGGTACCTTTCTTGTTTCAACTCACGCTGGCATAGCTAACAACTCCTCAGCTGATCCGAAGAATGGATCATTTGTAGAAACAGTAAGGTTCATACGGTATACCGACCAGAACAGGGCATTAGAGGAAATAAAGCAGGGAAAAATTGAGATATATTATTTTGCAATTCCTTTAGAGGTTGTATCGGAGATGATGGGCAATCCATCTGTTCAGATTTATGACCGGACGGCAGGTTCATTTGGATTACTTTTCAATCCCGCCCCATACAATGATAGCGGCAAGTCACTCAATCCGTTTCAAATAAAGGAGGTACGCTATGCAATGAACTTTCTCGTAAATCGTGAATTTGTTGTAGATGAGATATTGAAGGGATATGGATCTATTCTGATTGATCCATTTGGTCAGTATTCGCCTGAATACCTAAATGTAATCGATACTGTCGAGTCACTCAGTATCGGGTATAACCCAAAACTTGCTGAGGAAATGATAACCGATGCACTGTCCTCAAGAGGTGCTGTGAAGGACAAGACAACCGGGAAGTGGCTTTTCGCCGACAATCCGATATCAATAAAAATATTAATTAGAAGCGACGACCCTCGAAGAAGATCACTTGGGGATTTAATTTCATCAGAGCTCAGCAGGATTGGATTTACTGTAATCAAACAGTACGGGGACCTTAACAAGGCAAACACTATCATATCTGGATCAAATCCGCAAGACTTCCAGTGGCATGTATACACTGAAGCATATGCTGGAACTTCGGCATTTGTCAAGTATAATCCTGTTATAACATCCCAAATGTATGCACCATATGCGGGTAATATGCCCGGTGGTCAGAACCCAGCGTTTTGGAATTATCAAAACTCTAGCCTCGACAACGTAACCCAGAAAATAAATTTCTTTAATTTTACCTCGGAATCAGAGAGAAACGAGTTGGTCAGGAATGCGACGAGAGCGGGAATTCAGGAATCAGTCAGAATTTTTGTGGCTCAGAACACCGAACCATATATTGCTGAATCAGACGTAAAGGGACTCATCAATGACTTTGGCGCAGGAATAACAAGTAAGCTGTCCCTTATTAATGCACAGCCACCCGAGTTAAATTTGCTTAATATTGGTGTCAAGGAAATATACCAAGGAGCTTGGAACAATGTCGGTGGCTGCGGCGACACTTTTTGTACGAGCATTTATTCGGCGCTGGGAGATGGGGCGACTTTTAGGAATCCCTATACTGGCGAAGTAATCCCAATGAGAAATGTTTGGACAAACATCACAACTACAGGGCCAACGGAAAGAATGAAAGTGGCCTCAGATGCTCAGACGTGGGATCCTTATTCCAAGAAATGGAAGGATGCCGGAAATGATGCTTACGCGCTCAGCAAGGTAGACTACAAGGTATTGTATTCCAAATGGCATCATGGGATAGCCATGGACAGGTCCGATATTTTGTATCCTCTCTATTTTGCGTTCGAGTGGGGAACTGACCAGGGAAAAGGAGACCTCACAGTGGATCCGGAATACACAGCGGCTGTGAAAGAAGCCCTTCCATTGGCAAAGGGAGTTCGATTCATCAATGATACTGTGGTAGAATCCTTTGTTGATCAATGGCACTATGATGAAAAGGAGATTGCAGACACAGCGACTGCATGGGCCGGACAGCCCTGGGAAATAACCGCAGCCACAGAAAGATTGGTGACCGAAGGAAAGGTTGCGTATTCCACAGGACAAGCAACTGCAAAAAATGTACCTTGGCTATCTCTGATAGTGCCATCACATGCTGAGTTGATACTTGCAGAACTACAAGAAATGAAATCAGAGTCTTTCGTGCCCCCTCCATTAGTGGGCATAGTAAGTAACAAAGACGCAATTGAAAGATATGATGCTGCTATTCGGTGGATACAGAGTCACCGACACGCAGTTATAGGCAACGGTCCATTTTACCTTGATACCTACAACCCCTCTGGAGGAATAATTACCATAAGAGCATTTAGGGATCCAAGTTATCCGTTTCCCCAAGGATACTGGTCAGCATATGAGAATCCCGAATTGGCAATTATAGAAGAGGTTGTTACTCAGAAATACTTAAGCCCCGGCGAACAATTGAGTGCGCGGGTAAACGTTACAATAGGGGGCAAACCAAGCAATGATGCCATAGTGGATTACTTTCTCTCAGATACAGATGGCAAAGTTATCTTGAGCGGCCATGCAGAACCAGCAGGAAACAGGAGCAACACCTCACCACCGTTTCAGCAGGGAGTATATGAATTCAGCTTAAACAGTAGCGATACGTCTAAACTTAAGTTAGGACCAAATTCGCTAAAAATTTTTGCCAATAGCGAGGAAGCATTTCGCCCAGATATCTTTACAGTACCGTTAATAACTTTCAACCGAGAACAGTAAGACTTCAATAATATCACAATAGTAGCCTAGCTCCTAAATCAGTAATTATCATCAAAATTGCATAAAGAGGCGACTTTATGCGATAATATTTATACGAACTAGGGGAGAGTACACGTTGATAAAGTCATAACATGTCAGGATTCTATCGTGTGCTTATCAGGAGAACAATAAATCTAGTAATCGTATTGTTCTCTATTCTTATTTTGACTGTAGCTCTACTTGGTGAAACAATGGATAAAGTTCTTACAGAAAATATCAGACAAGAAGTGACAAAGAGTATAACTGAGGGTGAGATAGAATTCCGAAGCTTGGAAGCTCAGGAGCGATACATGGAGGACCAAATTGAACTACGCATAAAAAACCTGGGTCTTGATGAGCCCTGGTATTCTCCTAAGCGATTCTTGAATACCATAGGCCAAGTCATGATCTTAAACTTGGGTAGATCGTATTTTTCAACAAGTGATAGCGGATCA
>JAREAJ010000034.1 GCA_029240395.1 Nitrososphaeraceae archaeon | reverse complement strand
AGTAATCGAAGGAGGTTTTCAGAATGAAGCCGGTCCGCTTCTGGACCAACATAAAGAACAACAAATTTACCTTGACTCATTGTCGGCAATTGATACATTTAAAGAGTTTTCGGAGAGCCTTGGGGACGTGATGTATAATATTACGGAATACAAGAAGGTCGTACTGTTGACTTTTCCTCTTAAGCAAGGAAGGATCCTCTGTGTTTCCGTATGCCCAGGAATGGACTTGATGAATGTCAAAAACCAAGTTTTAAAGTTGCTAGCTGAAAGACACCCTTAAGCTCTTTGCATTTTTAGTGCGGCAGCATCTTCAAGTTCAAGGAGACTTCGTGAATTATATCCAAGGGCTCTAGGTTTTGAGGAAAAGTTTTTACGAGTTTGTTATGTGTTAAACCCAGCTACCTGGATGATGACGAATAAGATAGTCCACCGATTATTCTGGCATTTTTGCTGCTGGAAAAGATGAAGACAACATACCGGACTGCTGAATCCGATAGCACAGTTCCAAATGCTCCGGCCGGGATTTGAACCCGGGATCGTCGCCTTGAGAGGGCGAAATGCTTAACCGGACTACACCACCGGAGCCGGGTTAATTGTGACTTGATATCTTCATATAAAACTTATGACATTTTTGGAGCGTACTTGTTAATAATTCGAAACAAGATTATCTTTTAATAATCAAGAGGTTTTCCTACTTTGATGATCCCTATTCCTTCAACGGTTGTGCAATATATTAATGATCATACCCCTCATCCTTCGGCATTAATAGGATGTCATGTTGCTAGTGGACAGATACCATATAGCTGCTGCGAGTTTGATATAGCTGTATTCTGTGAAAATAGAAAAACCTATGTGGATAGGGTTATAACATTGAATAATGCTACAATAGAATTTATTTATTTTCCTATGCGCGTCGACGAGCGCCACTTTATTTACCTTAAAGACATGGAGATTATAAGAGATAACGATAGTTTTTTTTTATCTTCACTAATGGCAAAACTTAAAGAAAAAAGCCCTGATCGTCTGCTCAGAATGTACGGGAAAAGACAAATTGTTGAATCGTTCTTCCTGTACGAATCAATCACTAAAAACCTATCTAATCGACCTCTTCTGTCTTCCTTCTGGCTAAAGATTTCTGCCTATTACTTGATAAAGGGAATACTGGCCATGCATGGAATTATGTCTTCACCGGCTCACGAGCTCGAACAGGTACGAGACCTACACGTCAAAAGCGCCGAGATCGCCTCTGGGATAAATGTTGCGCTTGACTGCATAGGGATTGAAAGGGCAGGGAGTTCGGCTATATCTAGATCTCTTAAGGTATTTAGTGTGTTCGAGAAGTCAACGATGAGCAGTTTACTTTGGCGGGCTAAAGCGCAATGGATGCTAAATCAGGGTAGAATTGCTGACTCATATTACTACATAGGCAAGATGGCGACAGAATATATGCTATCCAAAGACGAAGGATTTATTGTTAAATTTCTCAAACCAATTGGAATCCTCCTCGACTTATCTATCGATCCTCAATCAATACATAAGTTACATAGCCTGCTAATCAAGGCATCCAACGATACCTTGAAATCTAGCGTATGATGATAGCAGTTGCCTCTAATGGTTCCGGTCTCTTGCTCTTGGCTCTCAACTTTGCCTTATACTTTAAGTTTCTAGGTTTAGTTCTGAGCCTATATCCACAACAAGGACACCATAATCCGTCCCACTTGATGAATATCTCACAAATCTGACAGCGCTTTTGGCCGCTGGCATACCTTCCCGAACCCACGGGCTTCTGGGCCTTGTGGCGAATACATATACCTTTACACGTCATGGGAATTAACCATCATCTATCTGCTCATGTCGTATTTAAAGGTGTGTAATGAATCATTATGACTCTTAAGTATTGAAATCCGGGTTGGAAATAAAGAAGAAGGCGTGAGGAGTTAGGTTTATTTTACGTTTACATCGTTGGCTTGAAACGCCTCATTCATTGTGAGATATTCTTCAACTTTCATCCTAACATCATCTGGGTCGGTGTCATCCATACCAGAAAACCCTGCCTTGAAGGAGATCTTGTTGCCAGAAACCTTCACGTCTTCGATCTCCATATCCGCATAGACATTAGCCATTTCATTGACCCACTCTGTCGCTTCGCTTTGGTCAACCCCGGATGTATCAATATTCACCGTTAACATTTTGGTCATTCAAATCACCTATAGCAGAGTTAATACGGCTATTTATAAAGTTGACGAAAAGACTGCTTATCGAAGTCACGAGCAAAAAAGCAATCATGACCGTGCCAAGTTAACGCGCCTTATTTTCAAAACCCCAGTATTTCAAAAGTTCTTTTTCAAATTTAGAATTCTGATCTTCGTTGAGTGCATCGCCGCAATTTTTATGTGAGGGAACGACCTGCATGCCTGCAAGTTTAAAATCAACCTCATAAAAATGTACATTCGGACAGTTGCACATAAGCTTCTCATTAGAAGAGTAATAATTGTTCCTTTATTTGTGTTGCCTCCGGTCAGCTTTGATGCAATTTGCTCTAGTATTCTTATAAGGCATTTGCGATATGACGTACATTCGAAAACCTTTATGAGTCCCTTGGGATCTATTTTTAGTAATGATAAGCTGTGAGAACCGCGAATATGCCAGCCTTACATCATTACTAGTTGTCATCGTCTTGGTCTCCATGTTAGCCCTCCCTTATTCCATTTCAGGAGGAATAGCAGCCAATGCACAACAAAACGACATGTGGTACCTGGGCAAAGGTGCCAAGGAAAATACTTACTATACTTACAAGATCCAGGACCACGATACCAATCAAGGTCAACCTTTCACTATGACTGTATTCTTCAAAGATTTCAACGAAACAGGGAAATATTGGATAGCTCCCGTGTTCGTTGTAGATAAGGGCAAGGTTCTAAATGGTACTTTTCATCTGAGCGACCTTGACTTAACAGCCCTTGGCAGTTCTGTTATTCCAAAAGAGATGTCTCCTTACCGGAGTGCGTACGCAAATACGCTTCAGTGGCTTGAATCATTTGTTCCACGACCTGGCCAGTCATTGTCCGCTGTAAACTGGGGGAAAATCGGTTCTATAGGAGGATCACCTGTTAACCCTGGTGGAGCAGCAAAAGTTACAGTTCCTGCTGGAACTTATGACACAACAGTGATAGCATATCACAAGGGAGTCGATAATCGGATCTGGGTTAATAGTAATCTGCCTTATCCTGTTAAAGCTGAAACTTATGCAGATGTAACAACCGGCAATCCTCCGATACAATATGTTTATGATTTACAGGCAACTGGTCAAGGACAACCTCCTGCACCTGAAAGCCAAATTGAAGTTCCAAAACCGCCTTTGGAGATTCAGACTGCTAGGGGGACTTACATATTGCAACTCCTATGGGATCCAGAGGTCATCGTCGCTGGACAGCCTGTCGAATTTGGAATTCTGTTTAGCGATGCAGCTGGAGGTATCGTTGACAGAGTAAGGTACGGTTTTAAGGTCACCGAACCAGACGGTACAGTCTTAGAAGATCTCAAGAACCAAAGAGCAGATGATGGAACGGGCATTCAGGAGTATACATTTGAAACCGATGGTCCAAAAGATGTCGAAGTTACTGTGGATGTTGTTGGTGGAACACCGATGGGAGAATTCGTTGAAAGTTCGAAGTTTGGAATTGTCGTACAGTCTCCATCAGGAGCCGCAGCTGCGAGCTCTCAGAACCAGACTACAAATACAACCAGTGAATCTGCATAGACATGGCATGGTACAGATACACAGGAAAGTAAGCCAGGTTGATGTTTAAGCGGGTATCAGAGGATAAGCCGCCTCCCAGTATTTTTTAACTTTTGTGGGAACAAAGTGTGTGTGTGAATCCCTGTCCACAGTCGTAGGGATATTTATCCGGCTCCGCCTTGGGGGTCGCCAGCTGTGAAGTTACATCTGGTAAAAAACTGAACCTGATTTTTCTCACGCCATGTCTGTCTGTGGTGGGTGTAAATGTTAATTAACCGTTTTAAGATAATACGCTTGTCTATGATTAATTTGTTCAAGCGCTGGAAACCAAGGGGAAAAATGTTCAGTTTGAGGTGTGCACAGTGCGGCTCTGGCTTTCTCTCAAGTCATAATTTAGAAGCGCCTATCTGTGGTAGATGTCTTCAAAAGGCTAAATCGCTAGACTCAACAATAGATTACGACAAAGCCTGCGAAACGTGTGGAAAAAGCGGCGTTATTTATGGAAAAATGCAATGTCATTCCTGTTATTTTGGCTTTCAGCAGGAAGAAAGCGTTTAATTATGAAAAGGCAAGAAGATTTAGAGCCAAGGAAGAAAGGAGAACTGTTTCTTTCTTCATTTCGTACTTCAAAATGAATTCATTCTGAATGCAAGGAATTCCCAAATTATTGATGTTTTATGATTCTGAATATCGTATTTTATTAAGATATTCAGATTCCAATCAATTCATATTCTAATTGATTCACAGACCCTACTTGTGAATCGCCATTGATTAGTAAAGCTCTGGTTGGTTTTACAAGAATAGGATGGATTCAGGTGACACGGTAAAAAATAATAACCAAATCAACGAGATCTTTTAGAGCGATGACTACGATTGATTACGAGTTTCTCTATGCCTTTACCAAGGAAATCCTCGAGCTTGAAAAGACGATTCGGTGGGTAGGCATTACTAACAAATTCGGAACTTTACTTAATTTTGAACACAAACAAGGTGTACAGATGCTGCTTACAGAAGAAGAAAACGAAGACTATGCTGCAAATACAATATCAAGACAAAAAACTAGGGTGAAATTCCAACCAAAAATTGGCAATCTGTTGTATGCGTTTGGTAGGTATCAAAAAGTAAATCGCGCAACTGTACCAATTAATGAAAGCTATTACCTACTTTTAACCTTGGACGTAGAACAAAAAGATTTCAACACAATCATTATGGAAAAGATCATCCCTCTTATCGAAAAGCACAAACCCAAGTTCGACAAATATGCGATGGGAGAATCTTGAAGAAAATAAGGCCGCAAAGCTGCTCCCGTAACTATGACTTCTCCTGTACCGGAAATGTCGTAAGATAAAAAAAATACTTACGATAATTACAACTTATAATGGACGTTCTCCTCTTTTTTTGCCTTATTCATTTCATGTTTAATATTGCAAGCTGCCATTGCTATCTTGCTACATCTGAAGTTCTTGCATGGCCCAAGTACCTAGGATAAGCAAAATGCAACGCGTAGGAGGCTTTAACGCTATGATTGCTACCTAGTCTATTGTACTGACTTGGTCTATTGTACTTTGGACTATCTGCAACTCTTCGGAAACGCTGACCATCCTTAGAGAGTTGAAGTCTAAGTCTTTGGACTGTATATCATGGTATATTGATTTGATGGCTTGCCACTGGTGATCGTGACCCCGCTGTCCACGCGACCGTTCAGAATGGCTGAATATGTTTTCCTTTTCCAATACAACCGAATCCTATACTACATAGTAAGAAATTCATGCTACCGGGTTGACTGGTATATTTTGCTCAGTAAGGAATGAGGGCGGTGTTTGCAAGTTATCTTGACCTTTCGAAAAGTTGAATCAGATTTATTTTTAATCTTGTTCCTTTACTGATATTAACAACAATGAAAGAGGGAGAGAAAAATAGTAAAAATGCTGAAGGTCGAATTGGTCAATCCTATCAGAGTCATACAAGTTCGAAGAACGCAATCATAAAAAGAATTGTGGTATTGGTAATAATACTCTCTACTACTCTTACCATAAGCACATTAGTTCTGAATTCCAGGCTGCCTCACCAAGAATTGATGTATATTCAGACTGCAGAAGTTGCCATTATTGGATACCTTCTTCTAGAAACGATAAGCACTGTCTCCTACAGGCTTGCCTTAGCTGACCGGTCACTGGAGACAGCTAAAGCGATAAGAAGTTTCATAAGAATCACAGGTGCCATTATTATTGTTGCCACGATAATATCTTATCTGGCGCAAAATCCGATAGTTGCCGCATCGTTAAGCACTGTAACTGCTCTTATTATTGGTTTTGCTTCGCAAAATATTCTAGCAAATATGATATCGGGGCTTTACCTATCGCTGGTAAGACCATTCAAGATAGGTGATAAGATTACGATAAGCAGCAACTCGGGTATCATTTATGATATTGAACTTTTATATGTAAGACTCTTCACCGAAAAAGGGGATATAGTCCTTGTTCCCAGTTCTTCTATGGTAAGTGGAACAGTAGTCGTGAGTAAAAGTTCATGACTTACCTAATTCAAACGATCGGGTTATAGAACACAAGAAGAAATCTAATCTTGTGCAATAGGGTCAATTCACAATTCTGTTGCATGAATTATCAGACTATAAAAGTTTAATCAAGTTTAATCGCGAATCAGAAAATTCTATTCCGTCGTTGTGTAGATTAAGAATTTTAAAGGCAAAGGCACTTGGTAGGAACCGAGAAAATAAAGCGAGAATGCCGTCCCTGGTTTCAAATTAGATTTTTATGGCTATACCTTGTCCATTCTTTTATGTTCACTCTTCTTCTTCTTGTAATACTTAAAGCCCAGTACTGTGATAATAGTCACAAGTATGGCTATGGCCACTATGCTTAAAACATTTGATAATTGGTCTGCCATCTCATTCCAAGCGTCTCCGAGAAAATAACCCAAAAGGGTTAGAGCAACACTCCATATTGCAGATCCTGCGAAGGTAAAAAGAACGAATTTTGGTAGAGCCATTCGGCCTATCCCTGCCGGAATAGATATTAGCTCACGAACTGCAGGAGCCATTCGACCGCTGAAAACCGCTATTACACCGTATTTTTGGAACCACGATTCAGCTTTTAATAACCCGTTTTCACCAACGCCGACGTATCTTCCGAATTTTAGTATGGCGGGTTTGCCAATTCTCAGCGCAATATAATAGATCACTATTGCCCCTACAGTAGATCCTAAGGCTCCCACAAGACCCATTGCTATTGCATGTACTATTCCCAGATTGTTATGGTATGCAACAAATCCCACAAGTGGAAAAATGACTTCGCTTGGAATGGGTGGAAACAAGTTCTCGAGCAGCGCTACAAAGAAAACCGCCGGATAACCAAACTCCGCTATCCATGAAGATACTGCTGAGGTTATCGTGTCAAATATACTAGCTTTTTCCGTATCTTGAATCAGGACGGATAACCCTGCAGCATAGATAATTATTGCCATGACGATCATCGTGTCCGCCATCCTAGACGCCCATCAATTACTTAGAAAGCTTGTAGCTATAAAAACTGCAGGAGCCTCTAGCCTGATTTGAATTATCTTTGAGATGAATATGACGCCATATAATGATAGCCCATTATGTAGGGATATTTAATCTGCCATGGTTGCTCTTGACCTGGCGTCACACTGGGTCCATCTTAGCTCGGAAGGACATCCCTCTCTGTAGCTCTAACAAAATAGCTCTACTATAATAGCTCTACCTGAAAAGATATAACAGCTAAACATATAGTAACTTGTCCCGAAGTCGATATAAAGAGTCTAGTCCATTTATGTTTGAGTAACGACTCACAGAGTGGATGGCGGCAATGGCTGCTAGAGCTATATGGAAAGGGAGTATATCGTTTGGGCTAGTGAATATTCCGATTCAGGTTTTTTCTGCGACACAAAAAGAGGAATACACTTCATTTAATCAGCTTTGTGATAAAGGCCATAAAATCAAATACAAAAAATGGTGTCCTGTGGAAGAAAGAGAAGTCCCTTGGTCTGAAATCAAAAAAGGATATGAGATAACAAGTAACGACTATGTTGTGCTAGAGAAAGAAGAGATAGAAAATATCAAACTCAAAACAACTAACACTGTAGAAGTTAAGGAG